>NZ_SDIK01000028.1 GCF_008016795.1 Prevotella brunnea | reverse complement strand
TTAGCGGACAGTAATATTTGAAAATAGGGGTTTAGGGATGGGTTTTTAAAGGGTAATTTTTGTTAAAACAAAAGGGCGGAGTTTGCCCTGTGAAGTTGCAAATTCCGCTCTGTCGATGCATGATATTTGTTGTTTATCGTTTTGCCATGAAGTAGCTTGTGCCGGCTTGTGCCTGGCGAAGCTCGTAAATGCCGGTAGCGTCCGGTGTGACATCAACGGTAAGTCCGTTGTTGAGGAAAGCCTTGATGGTTCCGTTCTCGTTGAATTGTATGAGTTTCTTTTCTTTTCCCTCGGCGTTCATGTACCAGCTGTTCTCGGCTTTGTCATAGGTAAGATAGAATACATTTCCGTCAGGCTTTGTTATTTCATAGCCATTTTCAAGATATTTCACGGCATACATCAGTCCGTCGTCTCCCTTTATGTTCTTGGTCTTCCCAACGTTCTTTGCCATTGGATTGTCACCTGTCCAGAACTCTATGGCGTTCAACACCACAACGTCTGCTAATCCTGCCACGGCATATGCCGGTGTGAGCAGAATGAAAATTATCTCGTTGAGAAACTTCGAGTCGGTAGCGCGCTGATTCCACTTCGCGAGTTTGTTGAACATCGTAAACGAACCTACGCAGGAACTCATGAGCATTGTTCCCACCATGAGCCATACGGCTGTTTTTAATCCTTTTCTTTTCATGTTGAATGTTTTTTTATTTATGCTAAATCGCTACAAATATACGGAAACTTTCGTTATTTTCATGTGTGTTCCCCTTTATTTTGGATATTTTTATTTATTGTCCCTCGTGTATGACGTGCGATTTGTCATGCTCAGGTTCTTTGGATTATGTCGGTCAGTTCTTCAAAGTTGTCGGCAATCTGTATCAGGTCTTGGTATCTTCCCCTGATGCACCCCCGCGTTTGCAGGTCGTTTAATGTTTGGATGAGCTGGTTCCAAAAGCCTTTCATGTTGTAGAGTATAACTTTCTTCTTGTGATAGCCTATGGTGGCGGCAGCGACGATGGTGAATATTTCGTCTATGGTTCCGATTCCTCCGGGTAATGCCACGAATATATCGCTCTGCAGCAGTATGATGTCTTTTCTGTCTGATAGGTTGTCGCAAGGGATTTCTATGTCGATATGCTCGCTTTTCTTGCCACCTTGCTCGATGATTTGTGGTATCACACCTATGGTCTTGCCTCCCGCTTCATGAGCTGATTTCCCTATGCATTCCATCAATCCGATGTTGCAACCTCCATAAACTACCGTGTGCTTGTGTTTGCCTATCCATTTTCCCAATTCTTCTGTGGCAGTAAAGAAGTCGGGGTCGATGGAATTGTTGGCTGAGCAGAATATTCCTATCTTCATTTACGTTTGTTTTTTTATTTTGATGAAAAATAAATTCTATATAACAACCCTGTTTCTTGAGGTTTATTGCTTGGAAAATCGTTAATAAATCAGAATGTCGCCTTGACTGATTTGTTGTGAGATAATTTGTGAGTTCGGATTTTAAAACGTAACTTTGCAGCCGAAAAGGATATTCGTCACCTTGAGGAGGCTTGTCTGTTGTTATGAAATGCGACAAGTCTTGTTTGTCTTTAAGTGGGGTTCGTTTGGTGGCGATGTGTTCTTTATGGATAATTATAAACGAAACGAATTTGAAAACATTTGAAGAATTAGGCGTAAGCGAAGAGATTCGCAAAGCCATTGTGGAGCTTGGCTTCGAACAGCCGATGCCGGTTCAGGAAGAAGTAATCCCTTATTTGCTTGGTAACAGAAACGATGTGATCGCGCTCGCTCAAACGGGTACGGGCAAGACGGCTGCATTTGGTATTCCGCTCTTGCAGCGTATTGATACGGAGAGAAAAGAAACACAAGCCATCGTGCTCTGTCCCACGCGTGAATTGTGTTTGCAGATAACCGACGATTTGAAAGACTTCGGGAAATACATCCCCCATCTTCATGTAGCGGCGGTTTATGGAGGCGCATCGATTGAGACACAGATTAAGCAGTTGCGGCACGGAGTGCAGATTATCGTTGCCACACCGGGCAGGCTAATCGATTTGATGGGGCGCGGAAAGGCTAAATTAGAGAATGTGCACAACGTGGTGCTTGACGAAGCCGACGAAATGCTGAACATGGGATTCCAAGAAAGCATAACGGAAATTCTCTCCGAGGTGCCTGAAGATCGCAACACGCTGCTCTTCTCGGCTACGATGAGTAAGGAAGTGGAACGCGTGGCAAAAGGTTATTTGCATGATTACAAGGAAATTGTGGTGGGCTCGCGCAACGAAGGAGCCGAAAATGTCAATCATGTCTATTACTTGGTGAGCGCAAAGGATAAATACCTTGCACTGAAACGATTGGTTGATTACTATCCGCGCATCTATGGCATCGTGTTCTGTCGCACGAAGGTGGAGACGCAGGAAATTGCCGATAAACTGATAAAGGACGGTTACAATGCAGAAGCGTTGCATGGAGACCTGTCGCAACAGCAACGCGACCTGACCATGCAAAAGTTCCGCTCACACCTCACGCAACTATTGGTGGCAACGGATGTGGCAGCTCGTGGGCTGGATGTGAATGATCTGACGCATATCATTAACTATGGTTTGCCCGATGACGTGGAAAATTATACTCATCGCTCGGGAAGAACGGGGCGTGCCGGAAAGAAAGGCACATCCATCTCCATCATCCATGTACGCGAGAAATTCAAGGTGCGAAACATTGAGAAAATCATCGGTAAAAACTTTGTGGACGGAACATTGCCCTCGGCAGAGGAAATTTGTAAAAAACAATTATACAAAACGATGGACGGAATCCTGAAAACCGATGTGGACGAGGAGCAAATTGCCCCATATGTGGCAGACATCAAGCGTCAATTCGAGTACATGGATAAGGAGGACATCATCAAGAAAATAATAACCCTTACCTTTGGACGTTTTCTCAATTACTACAAGAATGCGCCGGAAATAGAAAAACCGGTCGGGAATCGTGGGAAAAATGGAGAAAATGAAGGACAGCGTTCTCGGTCGAGAGGTGGTCGGAATACGGAAGAGGGCTACGCGCGTCTATTCATTAATTTGGGAAAGATGGATGGCTTCTATCCCGGGGTCATCATGCAGTTTATCAATAAGAACATGAAGGGACGTCAGGAAGTGGGACATATCAATCTTTTGCAGCGACAGAGCTACATAGAAGTTCCGCAGCAAGATGCCCGCAAGGTGATAAACACCCTTGACGGATTGTACTACAAAGGTAGAAAGATACGTTGTAACAATGCCGATGAGGTCGGATATGGTGGCGGAAACAGTCGAGATGGTCGTGGCGGACATAACGGTAAGCGCGAAAAAGCAGTTCGCCGGAAGAATGACAACACCCGGATTGAGACGCAACGCACCTTTGGAAAGGAAGATTGGCAACAACTGATAAAAGGCGATTCCATTAAGTTGAAAGGCGAAGTCCCCGATTTTTCGGAAGAAGGGTGGGCTCGTCGGCATCCGAAGAAGAAATAATCCGGTTCAAAGTGTAAGAAAATACACCCATTTTTTATCAATTTACCCCTGTCGTTCCTTACAAATAATGCGACAGGGGTAAAGTTTTTTGTTCCTAATGAAAGTGATTTAAAGACTAAATTTCTTAAAATCCCCTTATTTTTCGGTATTTCTTCATGTATTTATGAAAGAATTACAAAATAATTCGGCAGATACATTATTTATAGTATCTTTGCCACCAATTCTATTACTATCAGCATTTTTTTTTAATATTACTTTGAAATCTATGAAGCACTTAAAGGAATTAAGGCCTACTCAAGAAGCGTTGGCTTGTGAGCAATTAAATGCAAACAAGGTTTATTTCTCGGAAAAGGTATTAACCGACCATGACGTAAAATCTTTGTATAACAAACTATGCATGGTACTTGATATTTATGATGTGGAACACGAACTAAAAGAAGGCGAGCACCACACCATCTTCAAGATCATAAAACCCATTTGGCAAAATAATCACGACGGCGAAATCTCGGAAAATCTCGGCAGTCTCGTGCGCTATATCGGAGATAACAAAGTCTTGATGACCAATTGCGCCGAATACGATGCGGATATTGCTGCTTATTTGAAGAAACAATTGGAAACTGCGGGCTATGAAGTAAAGGAACTCTCGTTCAGTTCGTGCACCGAACCGCGCAAACGCCATGACAGGAGTTGGGCATACATTAACTTCATCCAGACGTCCAAGGTGGTGATAGTTCCAATGCAACATGCCGAAGAAGACAAAGAGGCATTGCGACAGATAAGGGCTTGTTTCCCACACCTCGCCGTAATTGGCGTGAACGCAAAACCTTTCTTTAGTGAGAAGGGAGAGTTTGTATCTTACTCCCATTCCATCAAGGAACAATCGGTTTCTTAATCCGACTCTTGTCAAGACCCAAAAGTCTTCAGACAAAATAAGTTTTCAACAAACATTCTGATGTTTTTCATATTAATCAGGGAGGTTCGTATTGACGTTCCTCCTTTTTTGAATGTGAGGTGTCTTGGCAATTCTATGGACAACAGACCTTTTTCGTTCCACTTCTTCTCATCCTAACAAATGATTTGCCACACTGCAACCAAATGACAGATGGTTCCGAAAAGCACGAAGAAATGAAAAACGGTGTGCATATATTTCCGTTTGTGCAACGAATAGAACACCGCGCCGGTAATGTACATCACTCCTTCGGCAATAATCCAAGCAACAGTGGCAAGGCTTACGGCGTGTAAAAGTGGTTTGAAAGCCACGAGAACAGAAAGCCCCATGCCAACAAACGTTATAGTTTCGAGGTTGCTGTGGTCTGCCAACTTGTGGAATGAGGTGATGGTACCAATGATGGCAAACAACCAAACGAAAGCGAAAAGCCCCCAACCCCAAAACTCTTCGCAGAGCAGTGCCACCAAAGCGATGGGCGAATAGGAACCGGCGATGTGCCAATAGATGGCAGCGTGGTCGAATTTACGCATTCTGTGCTTCCATTTTGATTCGGGCGACAGACCGTGATAGACCGTTGAGGCAACATAGCTGCCCAACATTCCAAACAGATACAGCGCAACACTGAAAGTGGCGAGAGACTGCCCGTCTTTCAAACAATGAATAAGGAAAACCGTTCCGCAGACCATTCCCAAGACGATACCTCCCGCATGACTCCACGTGTTCCATGCTTCTTCCGTTCGGGTGTAGAATGATTTATGCTTCATGTCGTACCTTTCTTTTCGTTGAAGTTAAGAAATCAAGCCGCATGAGTACACGATCGGGTGAATAATCATTGGTCGTCTTTCCATGCGGACTTGCTATTTCGTAATATTACCGATGTTTATTTCTTTTTCCTTGATTGGTCATGAGCCACCGTGAAATCAAGTTGTTTGCGTTCAAGGTTCGCTTTTGCCACTTGAATTCGGATGGGATCGCCCAATTGGTAAACATGATGACGCCGCCGTCCGACAAGACAATAATTCTTCTCATCGAACTCATAGTAGTCATCATCCAAGTCGCGCATGGCAATCATGCCCTCGCAATGGTTCTCATCTATCTCCGCGTAGATGCCGTAGCTCTGAATTCCACTGATATGAGCATCGAAACATTCCCCCACGTGCTCGCCCATGAACTCTACCATCTTATATTTTATGGAGTCTCGCTCAGCGTTTTGAGCCACCTGCTCCATGTCGGAGCAATGTTCGCACAGTTCTTCTATATAATCTTGGTTGGCTGATCGTCCGCCTTGTTCGTATCGTGTAAGCAACCGGTGCACCATCGTGTCGGGATAGCGACGTATGGGCGATGTGAAATGGGTGTAATAATCGAATGCCAGACCAAAATGCCCAATGTTGTGGGTGGTGTATTTCGCCTTCATCATGGAGCGGAGGGCGATAGTCTGTATGACTTTCTGTTCCTTTTTTCCTTCAATCTCTTCCATGAGGGCATTTAATGCTCGTGCCGTCGCTCCCTTTGTGCTTGAGGACTTCAGTCTGTAGCCGAATTTCGCCGTGAACTGGCGCAGGTTCTCAAACTTTTGTGGATCGGGATTGTCGTGAACGCGATAGGGCAGTGTCTTCGTTTTCTTTCCTCTTGCCACTTTTCCAATGCTTTCCGCCACATATTTATTTGCCAAGAGCATGAACTCTTCGATGAGTTTGTTGGCATCCTTCGAGCGTTTGAAGTAGCAGCGTATGGGCTTTCCTTTCTCATCTATGTCGAAATGCAATTCCTCTGAGTCGAATTTCACGCTGCCATTCTTAAATCTTTTCTTACGAATGAGTTTTGCCAAGCGATCTAAAATAATGATGTTCTCGGCAAATTCCCCCTTGTAACCCTTCTTTCCGGGTGCCGGAGCGGGCTCTTCAGTTCCATCAATCACGCCATTATCCTCAAGCAGTTGTTGCGCTTCCTCGTAGGCAAAGCGGCGATTACTCTTGGTGATGGTATGGGCAAGGTGGAACTTCTTTACGTTAGCTTCATCGTCCAGCTCAAAGATGGCACTGTAAGTGAGCTTCTCTTCACCGGGACGGAGTGAGCAAACAAAGTTGCAAAGACGTTCCGGAAGCATGGGAATGGTGCGATCGACAAGATAAATCGATGTGGCACGCTTTTGTGCTTCCTTGTCGATGATGCTGCCTTCCTTGACGTAGTGCGACACATCGGCAATGTGAACGCCCACTTCCCACAGTCCGCTTTCGAGCTTGCGAACGGAAAGCGCGTCGTCAAAGTCCTTCGCGTCTTTTGGATCGATGGTGCAAGTCCATACGTTGCGGAAGTCTTCGCGCTCCGCATAGTCCTGATTTGTAATCTCACCGCTTATTTTATCGGCGGCATCTTCCACTGCTTTTGGGTACTTATAAGGCAGACCGTATTGTGCGAGGATGGTATTCATTTCCACATCGTTGTCGCCTGCCTTTCCGAGGATATCGATAACTTCCCCGACAAGGTTCTTGTGGTTGGCATCCGGCCATTTCGTGATTTTAACCACAGCCCGATCATCGGTTTTTCCGCCTTTTAATGCCTTCTTTGGGATGATGATATCATGCACAAAAAGGTTCTCTTGCGTTACGAGAAACGCAATATCCGCCTCAACCTGCAGTCTGCCCACGAAGGTTTCTTTCTTCCGTTGCAGAATTTCGATGACCATTGCTTCCTTGATGTGGTTGCGTCGGCGCGCGAGGAACTGAACCTTTACGCGGTCGCCACTCAGTGCCGACATGGAGTTGCGTTCGGAAACAAAGATATTCGTTCCGCCATCATCGGGTTGGAACGAGTTTTTGCCGTTCGATTTCCGAATGAATACACCTTCTTGCACCTGTCCTTTGGTGTTGAGTGCATAGGCATTTTCGCCCACTTTCGACAAGAAGTCATCCCATGCCATCTCTTCCATGATGTCAATGGCAAGCATTTTTTGCGGATGTGTCGTCAGTTTAAGAGCACGAAATATCTGTTTAAAACTGAAAGTCTCGCCGGGTTGTGTCTGAAAAAATCCCCGCAACTTCTCGGAAAGTTGAGCTTTGGTCAGGCGTTTTCCGCCTTTTTTTTGTTTACCCATAGTGAATTGCACTTTGATTATAGACACAAAGTAACAAAAAAGTTTGTATCTTTGCAAGCGTTTCACGGAATTTTAATGAAAAAGATTTTAATTACAGGAGCTTCGGGGTTCATCGGCTCGTTTATCGTTGAGGAGGCATTACGCAGAAACATGGAGGTATGGGCTGCCGTTCGTCCCACCTCTTCGCGTCGGTATTTGC
This sequence comes from Prevotella brunnea, assembly GCF_008016795.1. Taxonomy (GTDB): domain Bacteria; phylum Bacteroidota; class Bacteroidia; order Bacteroidales; family Bacteroidaceae; genus Prevotella; species Prevotella brunnea. The sequence continues at coordinate 2,101 of NZ_SDIK01000028.1, read as the reverse complement.
GTGATTCTCACATTCGTTTCATCGAATTGGACTTCTCGTCCGAGCAAACCCTTCGCGAGCAGTTGGCACCCCACCAATTTGATTATATCGTTCACGCGGCGGGAGCTACGAAATGTTTGCGCAAGTCCGACTTTTTCCGTATCAACACGGATGGAACCAAAAACCTTGTTCGAGCCCTCCTTTCGCTCAAGATGCCCATCGAGCGTTTCGTGTATCTTTCGAGTCTCAGCGTTTTCGGAGCCGTAAGCGAGGAACAGCCTTACCGTGATATTTCCGAGAACGATGAGCGACATCCTAACACCGCGTATGGGGAAAGCAAGAAAGAAGCGGAAGACTTCCTGTTCTCACTCAGCGGTTTCCCCTGTGTCATTCTGCGTCCGACCGGGGTTTACGGACCGCGCGAAAAAGACTATTTCCTCATGGTGAAGTCCATCAAGCAACATACCGATTTCGCAGTTGGGTTTCGTCGGCAAGATATTACTTTCGTTTATGTCCGAGACGTTGTGCAGGCGGTGTTCCTTTCTTTGGAGCGCGGGAAAAGTGGCAGAGCGTATTTTCTTTCGGATGGGAACGTGTATCGAAGTGCAGCGTTCAGCAATCTCATCCGTGAGGAGTTGGGCAATCCATGGTGGATACGCATCACTGCTCCGATAGGACTCTTGCGTGTCATCACGTGGTTGGGAGATTGGATGGGAAGGCTTACCGGCAAACTCTCTCCACTCAATAACGACAAGTATCAAATCATGAAGCAAAGGAATTGGCGATGCGACATCCGACCTGCCATCAGTGAGTTAGGCTATCAGCCCGAATACGATTTGGCGCGCGGCGTGAAAGAGACAGTGAGCTGGTACAAAGAAAATAAATGGATATAGGAACAGACCGACATTACAGATTCGTTCCGTAGCGATATGTGGGCGGAGAGTTTGGCGAGAAATGCCTCCTTTGTCGAATGTCCGTAATTTCAGATAAACAAGACGATGCAAAAATTTATAAAGAATTTGTTTCAGATAGAGAAGAAACCGCTGAAGGGACTGCTGGCGGTGGAATGGGCAATGATGGCCTATCTGCTGTTCACTCTTGTCCTGACCTTTTTCCTTTATACGAAAATGAGCCAACCGCAAGCGATGGTGTTCGGTAGGTTGCGCGTGGTGGCAATGACAGCCGCGCTGTGGCTTGTCTATCGCGTTTTCCCTTGCCGTCTCACGCGCTTGATACGCATAGCCGCGCAACTCGCACTCTTGGCATGGTGGTATCCCGATACCTACGAATTCAATCGTCTCTTCCCCAATCTCGACCATGTGTTTGCCCGATGGGAACAGGATTGGTTCGGTATGCAACCCGCGTTGCTCTTTTCCAAGGAATTGCCCGATGCGCTTTTCAGCGAATTGTTCGATATGGGCTACGCCGCTTATTACCCGATGATTGCGCTCACCGTTTTTTATTATTTCATTTGGCGATACAATGAGTTTGAGCGTGCGGCGTTTATTGTCCTGTCGGCTTTCTTTATCTATTACGTCATCTTTATTTTCGTTCCCGTTGCCGGTCCCACTTTCTATTATAAGGCAGTGGGCGTGGAAAATATCGCGGCGGGAATATTCCCGAACGTGCACGATTATTTCAACTTTCATCAGGATTGTCTGCCCAGTCCCGGTTATACCGATGGATTCTTTTACCGACTTGTGGAAGATGCCAAGGCGGCGGGCGAGCGTCCGACAGCTGCTTTTCCCAGTTCGCACGTCGGTATCAGCACCATCTGTATGCTCCTGATGTGGCACGGAGGCAACCGGCGACTTTTCTACGCACTCATTCCTTTTTATTTCTTTCTCTGTTGTGCAACGGTCTATATCCAAGCTCATTACCTCGTTGATGCTTTAGCAGGAATTGTTTCCGCCTTGCTGATTTACAGCCTGTTGTTCTTCGGATCGAAAAGCATGGTGAGGCGAGGTCGGAATTAACGCGAGACGACAATTGTTGGCAGTGGCGACATCGTTGCGCTTTGAAAAATAAGTCCGACAGACTCAACGAAAGTGAAAAAAATGGTGTGAAATAAATTTCAAAAAAATCACCATTAACTCTCAATATGTCTTATACGGATTTAGCT
>NZ_SDIK01000002.1 GCF_008016795.1 Prevotella brunnea | reverse complement strand
AGCTAAGCTTTTGCAATGCAAAAGGTCATGAATTGGAGTGCAAAAGCTAAGCTTTTAAATCACAACTAATATCATCCTGATTATCAATAGATTACAAAGCATATCCCTGATGCCGTTTTTGTAATATAATTTCATGGTGATGGTCGGGTTGAATGTTTGCTATCAAGTGTCTGTTTACCATCACCAGAAAAAGAGGCTTACACACTTTTATAGGATAGTACCGCGATTAAAGTGGATACCTATAGTACTAAGCATCCTCGTTATACAATGCTTATGTGTGAGTTTGTCAATGAAAAAATCTCTTGCCACTGAAATGTGACAAGAGATTATATATAAGTTAGATATTTACAAATCGCTTATGCCTCAGTTACTCTTTCGAGCCATTTAACCATTGAGAACATTACAATCATAGAGATTCCGCATACGATAGCAAATACCAACCAGCATTCCCAAATCGGCCACTTGTTGTACATCAGCGGACCTACCCAAAGGAGGAGGTTACCAACGGCAGTAGCTCCGAGCCAAAGTCCCTGACATAGTCCTTGTAAATGTTTTGGAGCCACCTTACTCACAAAGCTCAAACCAAGCGGAGAGATGAATAATTCGGCTACGGTGAGGAAGAAATAGGTAAGGATCAGAATCCATGGAGCCGCCTTGGCAGCAGAGCGAGATATAGGATCCATGGCTGTGAATGTTTCAGCAGAAGGATAGTTGTAAATCAAGGAAATTATCATCAAGAAGATGTATGCCATTCCTGCTATTCCCATACCATAGGCAATTTTCTTTGGTGTAGATATTGGATTGCCCTTTTTAGAGAAATATGCAAAAATCCACATCACGACCGGAGTCAGGGAAATTACAAAGAATGGATTTACACATTGCCAAATTTCAGGTGCGATGGAATCCGTCTTAACGAAATCACGAGCAAAGAAAGACAAGCTCTGTCCGTTCTGGTGGAATGAGAACCAGAAGAATACGCTAATACCCAGTACGGCAAAGAGTGCGTACATACGCTGTTTGATTTCTTTTGCCATGGTTGCTTTTTCTTCCTCTGTGTATTGTTCCACAACAACTTCTGCCTTTTTCCCGGGCATGGGGAATTTACGTTTGTTGAATACAAAAATAGCCAAGGATACAAGCATCATCAGCACACTAACTATGAACGAATAGTGAATACCCGTGTTGAAGGCATCGAGGTATTGCGGACAGAACGATACAAGGTCAGAAGCATTTCCTCCAACTTGCTCTGTGAGTGTACGTAAGTTATCGATATTATTGCCTATGTTGCCATTAATGAAGTCGTGGCAAAGCTTTGGAAGGTCAGCATTATATGTAAATCCCTTGGTGCCAAGCCACCAGCTACGAAGCATAGGTGCCAAGAACGGTGCCACCAGTGAACCAATGTTTATGAACACATAGAAAATCTGGAAGCCGGCATCACGTTGTCCTTGAGCCCATTTCAGTTTCTCAGGGGAGACTTTGGCGGCTTCTGTTTCAAAGTTGTCATACATCTGACCGACTATAGCCTGTAAGTTTCCTTTGAAAAGACCATTACCAAACGATATCAAGGCAAGTGCCACGATAGTGAAACCAAGCCAAAATGAATTGTTTTGAGGGGTAATCATAACCGGGAAAGATAAGGCAATGTAGCCTAAGGCCATAATAATAAGACCACTTTCAATGGTTCGCTGATAATTTTGGGTTTTATCAGCAATAATACCTCCCACAAGACTCATCACATAGATGGCAGCAAGAAAAAGAGATGCGATAAGACCGGAAGTCTCATCGGACAAACCAAATTTTGAACAAAGGAAAAGAGCGAGCACGGCAATCATAATATAATAGCCGAATCTTTCGCCCATGTTGCTAAGTGCGGCCTGTAAAAGACCTTTTGGATGATTTTTAAACATAATATTATTTTGTTTTGGTTAAATCTATTAGATAGGTAAGTTTAACTATTATTGAATTGTTATTGGACTTTCCAAAGAAATCTTTTTTCGTGTTACCATAAATATTCCCAAGTCCGTAATAATATCTTCCTTCAATGAGAAAATGCCCCAATCGATGATTACTCCATTCAACCCCTAATCCGGCGGCTATACCATAATCGAACTTTTTCTCTATAGGTTTTGCCTCTTGCTCCGTCACGGTGTTGCTTCTTCCGGTTTCATCGTTTGAAAAAGTGGGCTGGTCATAATTCCGACTTATCGATTCGGTGAGGAAATATCCAAATTGTGGACCTGCCTTAACAAAAAAATTCATTCCGTTAGTTTCTCTACCCCATGCCAAGTGTGCGAAAATGGGTACTTGTATATAATTTAGAGTGCGGGAGTATTCTTCTAACAGTCCATTGGAATTCATCACCTTATCACCTTTCACTGTGCGAATATCCTGCTTCCATCCCATGGAAACGTAATTCACTTCTCCATAAATGGAACAGATGGTGTTAAAATATTTCTCGCACACGTATCGGAAACTCGCCCCAAAGGTAAGTCCACCTTTCATGGTCTGTGGAACTTTTGGATCGAATCCGACTTGAGACATGATAAATCCCGCATTTCCTCCCACCGATAATACGTTTCTGTATTCGCCCACTTGAGCATTCGCTATAAGTGGCAGTAACAATAACAGAGAGCTTATGATTGTCTTGCGTTTCATCTCCGTGTTTGTACTCTTCAAATTGATAATATCTTGTGGTTTGTAATTTTGGATGATTAATAAACTAAGTTCTCCATGGTTCGATCATATTTGAAATGAACTAACTGGAAATGGGTATTTAAATAACCACCTTGCCCCAATTTCTCAAAATTATAACGAGTTTGAATGGGATAATATTTTATTTCGCTGCTTGTTCCCTTGAAGTTTTTACCATTGCTCTTTAGACCTCGCACAAAGAATTGCGCTTGGTCATAGCCTACGATTGCTAAGCGCGGTATATAGGTCTTATTCATTACATCACCGTAAACTTCTTGATACTTCTTTTCCAATTGTAGGGTTCGTTCAGATACCTTGTTATAATAGTAAGTGGATGGAATGAATACCCCATACTTAAAATAATTCGCCAAATTGAAGTCTTGATACATAAACCAATCATTATATCCGAACATTGCAATGACTATTTCGGGATTTGCGGCTTTCAAAGCATTTAATTTTGCGAAGACTTGATTAAGCTGAGGACTTTTTTCAGAGTTGATTACCACCACATTGGGACGATTTCTGTCAAAATGTTTTGCGAAGTCAGCAGAGGAAGATTTAGTATTTGTTAAATCGTATTTAATATGGGCAAGTTCCAATTGTTTACGAAGTTCGCTCGTAAAGGCTCCCACCTGGCTTCCTGCATCATTACAATCAATGAAAACGGGATGATGTTTTTTTTGAAAGCGTTCAAAGAAACAAGCGATTGCCTTTTTGTTCAAACGGTCATTATCCTGATAAACCTGAAAGATATATGGGTTTCGAATAACCTCTTCTGTTTCTATAGAGAATGGAATGACAAGCTTTATAGCATGATTTCTACAAAAATCTCCCAAAGGCTTAACCTGATTGGAATATAACGGACCGAAAATAACATCCAACTCTGACGCATTCTTATCCATCAAAGTAGTACGGATATCCGCATCAATAGGAACATTCCATGCATGCACATCGGCGTTAATGCCCTCAGATTTCAATTGGTTTAATGCCAATAAAATACCTCGATAATATTCCACCATTCGTTTTCCATCTCCATCATTATCATGCAATGGTAGCATAACTCCAACGCGAATGACACCGGAAGCTCGAGAAGCATTGAGACTTGGTTTAGTGATTGTTGTGCGTTCTTCAATCGTTGATTTTTTATCACCGGCTTTTGCGTAGGGAACAAATATCCATTCTCCTTTTTTTAATTCATAGCCTTCGCGTTTCATTTCGGGATTTGCATCCAGCAGTTCCTGAATACCAACCCCATAATCTTTAGCAATGCCGAATATCGTCTCTTTCTTTTTCACTTTATGAATATCACGCCAAATCGTAGTCTGACCAAACACTTGTGAAGTGAAGAGCAACGTGAAAAAGAACAATAAGTATCTAATAATATGCTTCATTTTCTAAGTTTCAAAATTTATCACTATGCAAAGATACCAAAAACTATTCAGTCTTTGCTTCTTGTCAATAGTTTTTTTGTAAATTTGCAGAAATTAGTGGTTATGAATTCAAGTTTTTATAAAATATTAGTATTTCTTGTTGCGCTTGGAGCCAATTTGGAACTTTTAGCTCAAGATTGTGAACCGTATGGAATATATGTGGATGATAACGGAACGTCAAACACCATTAACTCTGCCCAAGGCTTTTCCGGTTCTGCTCCCATTACGGTGAATTTCTTTGCCAACCCCACGACAACCGTTGAGAATGGTGTCCATTTTGAATGGCATTTTCTGGAGCAAAGCGACAAAAGACAATCTTTTTTGATACGTTATGAGGAAAATACAGACTACACCTTTAAGAAAGCCGGTTCATTCCTCGTCTGTCTATACGAATTATCAGGAAACGACACACTTAACATCTACGACCCCATTATGATCTCTATTAGTGAAAGCGAGCTGGTCATGCCCAACGCTTTTTCTCCTAATGGAGATGGTATCAATGATATATACAAGGTCAAGAGCGGTTTTAAGAGCATAGTGGAGTTTCATGCGGTAATTTTTAATCGATGGGGACAAAAGCTTTTTGAATGGACGAACCCAAATGAAGGATGGGATGGTACTTACAAAGGAAAGAATGTAGCACAAGGAGTCTATTTTGTTAACGTAAAAGCGAAAGGGGCGGATGGACGAGAGTTCCATATTAAACGAGATGTCAATCTCTTGAGAGGATTTAGCGAAACCACTCGCGGAAACAACTAATACACTTTGTATTTATCGTAAAAAAGCAGAAATGAGCAATAGCATAGAAGTTCTTGGAGCACGTGTTCACAACTTAAAAAATATTGATGTAGTAATGCCACGTAACTCGTTAGTTGTATTCACGGGACTGTCAGGTTCAGGAAAAAGTTCTTTGGCTTTTGACACAATTTTCGCGGAAGGCCAAAGACGATACATAGAGACTTTCTCTGCTTATGCCCGAAACTTTCTTGGCGATTTGGAACGTCCCGATGTGGATAAGATTACCGGATTGTCTCCAGTAATATCCATAGAACAGAAAACAACCAACAAGAATCCACGTTCAACCGTTGGAACCACAACTGAGATATATGATTATCTTCGCCTGCTCTTCGCAAGGGCAGGAACGGCATATTCGTACATGAGTGGAGAACCCATGAAAAAATATACCGAAGAGCTTGTTGTGGAAATGATTCGCAGGGATTATGCCAACAGAGCCATTTACATTCTTGCGCCATTGGTGAGGAATAGAAAGGGGCATTATCGCGAACTATTCGAGCAGATGAGGCGCAAAGGATACCTCTACATCCGAATCGATGAAAAAATAGTGGAGATAACGCGAGGCATGAAGGTGGACAGATATAAAAATCACAATATTGAGGTGGTCATCGATAAGATGAAAATGGGGGAATTCACCGATGATTCTTTCAAAGAACGCATATCGCAATCTGTTGCTGTGGCAATGAAACAAGGTGATTCGCTCATTATGATTTTGGACAAGGAAACGAATAAAACCAAATATTTCTCCAAAAGGCTTATGGATCCGGTTACGGGCATCGCCTATAAAGATCCCGCCCCCAATATTTTTTCGTTCAATTCCCCCGAAGGAGCTTGTCCTCATTGCAAAGGACTGGGCAGAATAAACGAGATAGACCTAAACAAAGTCATCCCGGATAAATCAAAGAGCATATATGAGGGAGGTATCATTCCGTTGGGGAAATACAAGAATCAAATGATTTTTTGGCAAGTGAGTGCCATTCTTGAAAAATACAATTGTTCACTAAAGACGCCCATAAAGGACATTCCAAAAGAAACGCTTTCGGAAATTCTCTATGGAAGTTTGGGGAATTTGAAAATCTCAAAAAAGCTCGTACACACCAATTCTGATTATTTTGTTTCTTTTGATGGTATCATCAAATATCTGCGAACCGTAATGGATAATGATGAAACGGCAGCAGGAAGGAAATGGGCAGACCAGTTCATTGCAGAACGAGAATGTCCTGAATGCAAAGGGCAGAAACTAAACCGCGAGGCTCTCTCATATCGCATTTGGAATAAAAACATTGCAGAGCTGGCATCCATGGATATAACCGAATTGAAGAAATGGATCGACAATGTTGAGGAACACCTTAACTCGAAGCAGCAAAAAATCGCGGTAGAGATCATTAAGGAAATTAGGAAAAGAATTAATTTCTTGTTAGATGTGGGATTAAACTATTTATCGCTAAACAGAAAAAGTTCCACCTTATCCGGAGGTGAAAGTCAGCGTATCCGGCTTGCCACGCAAATTGGCTCACAACTTGTAAACGTGCTCTACATCCTTGATGAGCCATCCATAGGGCTGCATCAAAGGGATAATGAACGACTAATAGAGTCGCTACGTAAATTAAGGAATATGGGGAATACGGTCATTGTTGTTGAACATGATGAGGATATGATGCGGGCAGCCGACTGGATTGTCGATATCGGACCGAAAGCCGGAAGAAAAGGAGGACAGGTGGTATTTCAAGGAACATATGAGCAAATGCTCGAAACTGAAACACTGACAGCCCAATATCTTAATGGAGAAAAGTCAATAGAAATGCCCAAAGAACGAAGAAAAGGCAATGGGGAATCCATACGACTAATGGGTTGCAAGGGGAATAACCTAAAAAACATTGACGTGGAATTTCCTCTTGGAAAACTTATTGTAGTAACAGGGGTTTCCGGCTCCGGGAAAAGTACGCTCATTAATGAAACGCTACAACCCATTCTTTCACAACATTTTTATCGTTCCCTCAAACAACCAATGGAGTTTGAGAAAATTGAAGGAATAGAGAACATCGATAAGGTGGTGAATGTAGATCAAAGCCCGATTGGGCGCACGCCTCGCAGCAATCCCGCAACCTACACGGGTGTGTTTACCGAAATTCGAAACCTCTTCGTAAATCTTCCTGAAGCCAAAATTCGCGGATACAAACCCGGACGGTTTTCTTTTAACGTGAAAGGAGGCAGATGTGAGTCGTGTGGCGGGAATGGCTATCGCACTATTGAAATGAATTTTTTACCGGATGTCATTGTGCCTTGCGAAGTGTGTCGTGGGAAGCGTTATAACAGAGAAACGCTTGAAGTGAGATATAAAGGTAAATCCATTGCCGATGTGCTGGATATGACCGTAAACATGGCAGTGGAATTCTTCGAGAACGTGCCGCTCATCCTTACGAAAATAAAGGCATTGCAAGAGGTTGGGCTGGGGTATATCAAGTTAGGGCAAAGCTCCACGACCTTATCGGGAGGTGAAAGCCAGCGAGTGAAACTTGCCACAGAGCTTTCAAAGCGCGACACGGGGAAAACATTGTATATTCTTGACGAGCCAACTACAGGATTGCATTTCGAGGATATACGCATCCTAATGGGAGTTCTTCAAAAGTTAGTGGACAAAGGGAATACTGTTATCATTATCGAGCATAATCTTGATGTGATTAAACTTGCCGATTACATCATAGACATGGGACCGGAAGGGGGGCGTGCCGGAGGCGAAATCATCGTAATGGGAACACCGCATGAAATCGTTAAGAACAAACAAAGCCACACCGCCCGATTCTTGAAGAAGATTCTTGCAGGCGAGCATTCTCAATTGACGGATTAAAATGTTGAACATAAAGAAAAAGTCATCATCCGTCTCTCTATCATACCCAAGTTTAACACCGAGGAGAACAGGAAACACAGTCGCCAAGTTTTAAAAGAATTGGGATATGTGGTTAGAAATAAATAAACAGAATCAATTATGCGCCCCTAATGCAATGGATTTGAATGAAAAATTCCATATTATTGGGAATTTTGGTATTATATGTCAGTGAGAAATCTTTTATCTTTTCCCAATGGCGTCCTGAATGTTTTTTGAAATTCCACGCAAGGTCGCATCAAATTATGAGACTTGACATGTTTTTGTTCCAACGCTGAATAAAGCATACTTCCTTATGGCTCCAATTCGTATTCAGGTGGTGGTAAACAGACACTTGATAGCGAACATTCAACCCGATCATCACCATGAAATTATATTACAAAAACTTCATTACGGGTATGCTTTGTAATCTGCTGATAATCAGGAAGATATTAATTGCAATTTAAAAGCTTAGCTTTTGCACTCCAATTCATGACCTTTTAGGTAGTGTCCTTAAAAGTGTGTAATTCATCTTTCCTTTCTCTGTACTTCCACTGTTATTTTGTTCTTTTCTTTCCAGTTTTTGAATTGATATATTCTTCTTTCTTATGTTGTTTTTGTTTTTTCAATCGCTACGTCTTCCTTGAGTATGTTGACAGTCTTCTCTGATGGCATGGATGTCCTCATTTGGATGGTTCTCCTGTCCTTCCTGTTGAGCCTTT
>NZ_SDIK01000027.1 GCF_008016795.1 Prevotella brunnea | reverse complement strand
ACTTGCTGGTTGACTCTGCGCTCAGTAGCAAGGAGAAAGCCCGTTTGAGACAATTCCAAGAAAAAGATTTCTCAATCGGAGCTTTTTTCGTACATTTGCATTCAGTAAAAATCATATATGGTCATGCGGTCATCTCTTGAGAAATTCTTACTTATCTTGCTCTTCGCGAGCCTTTGCCCCACCCTCTTCGCACAACCAGCCGACACGGTTCGAAGAAAGAAAGTGGCAGTCGTGCTCAGTGGTGGAGGTGCGAAAGGCATGGCACACATCGGCGCACTGCGTGTGATTGAGAAGGCAGGCATTCCCATTGACATCATCACGGGTACATCCATGGGTGCTTTGGTGGGCGGGCTTTATGCCATAGGTTACGACTCGCATAAACTTGACTCGCTGGTGCACGTACAAGATTGGGGATTTCTGCTCTCCGACAAGGCCGGCATGAACCGACAGAGTATAGACGAACGACGCAAACAAAACACTTATTTCCTATCCCGGACCTTCTCGCTCAGTAAAAAGAAAAAGTTTCAGTCGGGTGGCTTTATCGAGGGAAAGAACCTGATGTCGCTTTTCTCAAAACTTACGGCAAACTATATCGACTCCATCAATTTTAACACACTGCCCATACCCTTTGCCTGTGTGGCAACCAATATCGTGGACAACACCGAAGTGGTTTGGCAGGAGGGCATTCTCGCCAAGGCCATGCGTTCCTCCATGTCCATTCCCGGAGTGTTCGCTCCGGTTCGGGAGGGGGACAAGATGCTGGTGGACGGCGGTTTGCGTAATAATTTCCCCGTGGATATTGCTCGAAAGATGGGAGCCGATGTGGTGATAGGCGTAACCGTGCAGGGGGAACCAAAGACAGCAGACGATTTGGAAAACGGTTCGTCGATATTGGGACAAATTGTGGACGTGAACTGCATGAACAAATACGAAGCGAACATGCAGGCAACAGACATCCTCATCCGATGCGACACAAAAGGGTACACAGCGGCAAGTTTTACGAAAAAGGCAATCGACACCTTGATAGTCCGCGGAGAACAGGAAGCCATGAAGCATTGGGACAGCCTGATGTCGCTAAAGAGAGAATTGGGACTGCCCAACGATTACATGCCGAAAAAGCCTGCATCGGCAAAGGTAGTGGGACTGCCGCAGACAATGCGCCTTCGGAAAGTTCTTTTCGAGAACATGGAGGAGAAAGACATTGCCTTTCTCACCAAGAAGTACAAACTCAAAAACAAACAATTCATTACACTTAACGAGGTGGATGACATGGTTGCCACCTTGCGCGTAAATCTTTTCTATACGGATGCAGATAGTTATTTCACACCCATTCCCAATGAAAACGATTTATACGATGTGAAGATAGTGGCAAAAGAAAAAAAACAAAGTCGCGTGGGTTTGGGCATTCGGTTCGATACAGAGGAAATGGTGGCACTGCAAGCCAACGGCACTTTACGCTTCAACACCAAAATGCCACTCGATATAGATCTGAGCCTGCGACTGGGCAAGAGAATTATGGTGAAAAGCAACCTCAATATCACGCCTTGGACTTACGGACGCATGACGCTTTCTTACACTTACAGGCACAACGACATCAATATCTACGACAACGGCAACAGGCTCTCCAATGCCTTATATGACCAGCACAGGGGCACGTTCCAACTCTTCGACTTCAACATCCGAAACTTTAACGTGAAGATAGGAACACGCTTCGATTATATCAATTACAATGATTTGCTCGTGGGAATTAATTATGAGGGCAACAATCAACCAAGAAAGAATCTACACTTCATGGATTACCATGCCACCGTGGATTACAACTCTGAAAATGGGTGGAACTTTCCCACCAAAGGGGCTCGTTTTCATGCCGATTACAGATATGTAACCAAAAACTTCGTGGACTACGACGGACACGTGGGGTTCAATATCGTAGAGGCGTCATGGAGAATGAATTTCCCATTGAACAACCATCTGACTTTCCAACCTATGATTTACGGGAGAATGCTCACAGGGAAAAAGGGAAAGACACTAAACACAACGGAGGACTTCAGTGCCGGAAGAATGACCGACCTTACCTTGTTTCATTTGCAAAACTTCATCGGTGGGGCATGGTTCGGACACTATTTAGAGGAACAGCAGATGCCTTTCGCGGGAGTCGGGCACGTAGAGATGGTGGAAAACAAGTGGATTGCCATCCAACTGAAATTGCAACAACAGATAGCTGATAATAATTACCTGATTTTCAGATTGGGGACTTACGAGGATGGGCACGACCTTAACAATCTTTTCGACCATTCTCCGAAAGTGGGTATGGAAGTGGGCTATTTCTATAACCTGAAATTCTTGGGACCGCTGGGAGCCTCTCTTGGATATTCTGACAAGACACACAAGCCCTATTTCTACATCAACTTCGGGTTTGAATTCTAACAATATGGTGGATAAAAAGAGTGTTTTCTGACGCCTTTCTATCACCTTGCTAATCAACAACTTACAACACCCATTTTAAAAACTAAGCTTTTACCACTCAAAAGCTAAGCTTTTGGCTTGCGAAAGCTAAGCTTTGGCTCTAATTTGCTTTATTATTTCCAAATCAGTCCCTCAAAAAAAATAAAACATTGCAGATGTTACATTGCCAATCGTGGTCGTTCCATCCCTCTTCAGGGGGGCAAAAGCACTGTTTGTCCGCATAAGGAACGAACCGGCAATCGTTATCAATCGGGTAGTGTTTCATCGTATATGGACAGCCATCGGAAAACCATTCAAAGCAATGGCCCACGGAAGGCATCGCACTCGCCTGAAAACAACTTCTTCGCGCTTTTCAAACAAAGAGGAAATCACCGCCCGGAACACTTGTTCCATCATCTTGTGAAGAAGAAAGGAAAGTCAATTATTGCAAAAAAACAAGGCAATAAGCCGATTTTCAGTTTTTTTTTCCTAATTTTGCACGGTGGATTGCCAGTGAGCAATTACGACAACATTGAACAAGAAAAGATAATAAAATATGGCCAAGAAAATCCAATTCAGTCTCATATATAGAGATATGTGGCAAAGCTCCGGTAAGTTCCAGCCACGCAAAGATCAATTAGTGCGTATCGCGCCCATATTTGTTGAAATGGGTTGCTTTTCACGCGTAGAAACCAATGGTGGCGCATTCGAACAAGTAAACTTGCTTGCAGGAGAGAACCCTAACGACTCTGTCCGCGCTTATACAAAAATATTGCATGAGGCAGGTATCAAGACCCACATGCTCGACCGCGGTCTGAACGCACTCCGCATGTATCCGGTTCCCGATGATGTTCGCCAATTAATGTATAAGGTAAAACACGCACAGGGAGTAGATATACCACGCATCTTTGACGGGCTGAATGACATCCGTAACATTGCCCCATCAATAAAATGGGCCAAGGAGGCAGGCATGACACCGCAAGGTACGCTCTGCATCACCACATCGCCTGTTCATACATTGGAATACTACAGCAAACTTGCCGACGAGGAAATAGCTGCGGGAGCAGAAGAAATCTGTCTGAAAGACATGGCAGGCATCGGACAACCGGCATTCCTCGGTCGGCTCACGAAGATGATAAAGGAGAAGCATCCTGACATCATTCTTGAATATCATGGGCACACCGGTCCCGGTCTCTCAATGGCATCCATGCTGGAGGTGGCAAAGAATGGTATCGACATCCTCGATTGCGCCATAGAACCGCTGTCTTGGGGTAAAGTACACCCGGATGTCATCTCTGTGCAGAGTATGCTGAAGAACGCCGGCTTTGATGTTCCGGAAATCAACATGGACGCCTACATGAAAGCACGTGCCATGACACAGGAATTCATTGACGAATGGCTCGGCTATTTCATCAATCCACAGAACAAACTCATGAGCTCTCTGTTGCTTGGTTGCGGACTTCCGGGTGGAATGATGGGCTCCATGATGTCCGATCTCGGCGGTATTCGCGCCACCATCAACAATCTCCGCGCAAAGAAAGGCGAGCCGGAGCTGAGCGTTGACGATATGCTGGTGAAACTGTTCGACGAAGTGGCTTACGTTTGGCCACGCGTGGGTTATCCTCCATTGGTAACACCATTCTCCCAATACACAAAGAACATCGCATTGATGAACCTGCTCACCATAGAACAAGGAAAGGGAAGATTCGTAATGATGGACGATGCCATGTGGGGAATGATACTCGGAAAGAGTGGCAAAGTACCCGGAAAGATAGATCAGGAATTGGTTGATTTGGCAAAGAAGAAAGGTCTTGAGTTCACCGATGCCGATCCGCATACATTACTTGAAAACGCACTCGACAGCTTCCGCAAAGAAATGGACGATAACGGCTGGGACTATGGTCAGGACGACGAGGAGCTGCTGGAATTGGCCATGCACCCCGAACAGTACCGCAACTACAAGAGCGGACAAGCAAAGAAAAACTTCCTCGCCGACTTGCAGAAAGCCAAGGATGCCAAACTTGGAGCAAAGGTCAGCATGGAGGAAGCAACCGCTTTCAAGCACGCAAAGGCAGACGCTATCGTGGCACCGGTGAAAGGACAGGTGTTCTGGGAGTTCCAAGGAGATGGAGAAGTTGTGGCAGCCACAGAACCATTCATCGGAAAAGAATATGCCGAAGGCGACAAACTCTGCTATCTGCAAGCCCCATGGGGAGAGTTTGTGGAAGTGCCTGCCGCACTTGGCGGACAATTGGTTGAAATCAATGCGAAACAAGGCTCCAAGATTAACAAGGGTGATGTGATCGCATATATTCAAAGACCCGAGAATTAATGGACTACCGGTCAATCATTGACAAGTTTTACCCCGAGGATAATGAGCTGCGCCATATCCTCATCACACATAATCAATCTGTAACGCAACGCGCGCTACAGATTGTTTTTTCTCATCCGGAGCTTTCGTTCGACAGCGACTTCATCGAAGAAGCCGCCATGCTGCACGACATAGGCATCTTCAAGTGCGATGCGCCCGGCATCTGTTGTCATGGCACGGAGCCTTACATCAGGCATGGCATATTGGGAGCGGAACTGCTCAGAAGCGAAGGCTTTCCACGTCATGCGAGAGTGTGCGAGCGACACACCGGAGCCGGGCTGTCAAAGAAAAGTATCATTGAACAAAACCTTCCGCTGCCGCACAAGAATTTCTTGCCTGAAACACTCGAAGAACAGCTTATTTGCTATGCTGACAAATTCTATTCCAAGACCCGACTTGATGAGGTGAAGACTTACGAGCGGGCAGAGAAAAGCATTGCACGCTACGGAGAGAAAGGATTACTGCGTTTCAGGGAATGGAAACGAATGTTTGAGCCTTAAAAGTTAAAATAAAGAAATAACATTCATAATCCCCATTATTTGCTTAATTTTGCAAGCTATTAGGCAATGAGAAGAAAGACGGTCATATTCCTATTCGTGCTTGTCATCGTTTTTGCGATGGCTGACACGCATATTGCCCTCCACACATTCAGTTTCCACACGATTCCCACTGACAGCACATCCATAGCGAACGCGACACACAACGAGCAAGATAGAGACAATGACACAACTTTGGTAACGCTTTCAAAAACCGACACGACAAGAATGGACTCGCTGAAACGGGCAATCTATCAGCACAACAAAGCAATAGACGACTCCATACGGGCAGACAGCGTAATGCGAGCGCGATCGAACGGAATAGAATCACCCATCAATTATTCAGCAGAAGACTCACTGGTCTATGACGCCGGTGCACAAGTGGCGTATCTCTATGGAAACTCCAAGGTAGATTACCAAAACATGAAGCTGTCGAGCGACAAGGTGGTGTTAAATTTAGACAGCAACTTGGTACACGCCACAGGCACGGCAGACTCTACTTCGGAAGGCGGAATCAAGGGGAAACCGGAGTTTTCATTGGGCGAACAACAATATTCCAGCGACACGATGGCCTACAATTTCAAGTCGCAAAAGGGAATGATAAAAGACGTTTACACGGCACAGGATGATGGGTTCCTCAGTGGGGAGAAAGCCAAACGCGACTCCACCGGCATGGTTTATATGCAGCGTGGTCGATATACCACATGCGACTTGGAACATCCCGACTTCTACATCGCCTTGTCGCGCGCCAAAGTGCGCCCGGGAAAGGATGTCGTCTTCGGACCGGCTTACCTTGTGGTAGCAGATGTCCCTCTCCCACTCGCAATACCATATGGTTTCTTCCCCTTCTCCAAGAAATATTCCAGCGGTTTCATCATGCCCAGCTATGGTGAGGAACAGAACAGGGGTTTCTATCTTCGCGATGGCGGCTACTACTTTGCCATCAGCGACAAATGGGACTTAAAGTTGCTGGGAGAAATCTATACGAGGGGCTCATGGGGAGTGAGTGCCGCAAGCAACTATCGCAAAAGGTATCGCTACTCGGGATCTATCCTCGTCAGCTATCAAAGTACGAAGACAGGCGACAAAGGATTACCCGATTACACACAAGAAGAAAGCTTTAAGATGCAGTGGAGTCACCGACAAGATCCCAAAGCCAATCCTTACAGCTCGCTCTCGGCAAGCGTGAACTTCGCCACATCAAGCTATGAGCGCAACAACCTCAACAGCATGTACAACCCACAGACGCTCACGCAATCCACACGTACATCTTCGGTGAGTTGGAGCACACAGTTCTCAAGCATAGGATTATCGCTCAGCACCACAGCCAACCTTTCGCAGAACATGCGCGACTCAACCATCCAACTCACCTTGCCCGACCTGAACATCAGTCTCAGCCGTTTCAATCCTTTCAAACGCAAGCGCGCCGTGGGCAAGGAAAGATGGTATGAGAAGATTTCCATGAGCTACACCGGACAGTTGTCGAACTCCATCTATGCGAAAGAAGACAAAATACTGAAGTCGGATTTCATGAAAGAATGGAAACACGGATTTCAGCATAACATCCCCATACAAGGCAACTTCACGATACTGAACTATCTCAACGTTTCTCCTTCTTTCAACTTCACCGATCGAATGTACACCAGCAAAGTGCAACGCTCGTGGGATGAAACGATAGGAAAAGAAAGAAAAGACACTTTGTCCGGGTTTTACAACGTTTACAATTGGTCGCTGAACCTCACAGCCGGCACAAAGCTCTATGGGTTTTGGTTACCCAGCCGCAAACTATTCGGCGATAAGATACAAGCTATACGCCATGTCATCACGCCACAAATCAGTCTTTCCTACTCACCCAACTTCGGGGCAAGGCGTTACGGATACCATGACAGTTATCAATACACGGATGCCGATGGAAACGTACGGCTCGTGGAATACTCTCCATACGAGGAAGGAATGTACGGAGTGCCCGGAAAGAACAAGACAGAAATGATTTCATGGGACATCAGCAACAACCTTGAGATGAAAATCAAGAGCGATAAGGACTCAACAGGATTCCGGAAAATAAGCCTCATCGATGAGCTGGGCGCATCCATGTCGTACAACGCCGCAACCGATTTCCACCGCTGGAGCGACCTAAGCGTGCGCCTACGCTTGAAATGGTGGAAGAACTACACGTTCTCTATGAATGCCCAGTTCGCCACCTATGCTTATGAATTTGATGAAAACGGAAAACCGTATGTAGGAAACCACACAGAATGGGGATACGGACGTTTCCCGAGATTTCAAGGAATGTCGCAAAACTTCTCTTTCACGCTGACCCCGGAGAAACTAAAAAAATGGTTTGGAGGCGGAGAAGTCAAGAATGAAGACGACAATAAGAATGATGATGAGGGCGTGGATCCAAACATCGAAACCAATATGGATGAGAATTTGGAACGCGGAAAACACTCTGCCAAAAAGAAATCGAATAGCAGCATCGCCGAAACAGATGAAGATGGCTACATGCGCTTCAATATGCCATGGTCGCTGACCATAGGATATGGTATCTCCATGCGAGAAAATCAACAGGGAAAATTCAACAAGAAAACGATGAGATATCCTTACAAATATACTCAAACCCTCAACGTCAGCGGTAACATTCGCATCAGCGATGGATGGAACATCAACTTCTCCACAGGTTACGACTTCGAAAATCATACCATGAGCATGACTACCGCCACCATCTCACGCGACCTACACTGCTTCAACATGAGTGCCTCCATCGTTCTCAGACCTTACACTACCTACAACTTCACCTTCCGCTGCAATGCAGCCACACTCACCGATGCGCTCAAATACGAGAAGCAAAGCGGTATCAACAACACCATCAGATGGTATTAATCGAGAAAATCATGAGATTTGACATATTTTGTTCTATTGCTGTCCGCTAAAACCAAAAGAGCATAAATATTCCGCCCGAAGTCCTTTTAATTGGTACTTCGGGCTTGTTTTTCAAAAAGTAGGTCCCCTCTAATCAGACACTCTCTCCATAGAAGTATCTTAAATGATGAAAGAGAACAACTGACAGGAACGATACTACTTTTTTCAATATAAGTTGTAACCTTTTTCATACAATGATATTAGCTTCTTTTAAAAACGATGGTACTTTTTAGGCAAAAAGATTATACTTTTTTGGCAAAAAGATTGTACTTTTTTGAAAGACTTTTAGTACCATTTGTAAATCACTCGTTTTCAACAACTTACAAAGTAGCATGAATGTTTTGTACTCCAAAGGCTTACGGTCATCAACATCTCCCGGTGTTATCATAAAACTGAGAAGCTCTCCTTTCTCATTGTAAATCAATACCATAAAGTTACAACAATTTTCGCTAATCACCAAATTTACAGACACTTATAATTCATCGAACTCACGTTATATTAACAAGAAACAAAGGTAACCAAAAGAGCCGGATTCCTCGCTTGGAATGGTACTGTCCTATAAAAGT
>NZ_SDIK01000026.1 GCF_008016795.1 Prevotella brunnea | reverse complement strand
CTTCCATGATGCGAAGGTCGGAATTATTAAGATAAATAACAAATTATTCCCCCAGTAAATTTCTACTGAGCCGAATTTATGTGTCGCTACCGACAAATTTCCCTTGCTTTATCCGAAGAGTTTAAACGTAAAAGGTCGCAATCCATTTGAATTGCGACCTTTATAATTCTTGTATGCTATGACTGAAGGGCAACTTTTAGCCCAATGATGCAATGTGCTTGCAGAGACCTGACTTCAAGTTAGCTGCTTTGTTCTTATGAATGATATTGGTCTTAGCAAGTTTGTCAAGCATCTTCTGCACTGTAGGATATTGCTTTACAGCTTCGTCCTTGTCGGTAATGGAGCGCAGTTTGCGAACCGCGTTACGCATAGTCTTTGCGTAGTATTTGTTATGCAGAGATTTTGCCTTGTCCTGGCGGATTCTTTTGAGTGATGATTTGTGATTTGCCATCTTTACTTTCTCTAATTGTTTGTATCGTAGTCCCTAGGGGAATCGAACCCCTCTTGCAAGAATGAAAATCTTGTGTCCTAGCCGATAGACGAAGGGACCATGCTGTTTTAATTGCGGGTGCAAAGGTAGCGCATTTATTTTATCCTGCCAAATTTTCCTGCTTATTTTTTATCAAAAGCTTATTTTTTTGTACTTTTGTATGTTTTAAGTTAGGTTATGTTGGTAAAAACAGCTGCTGTGGTACTGCGAAGCATTAAATATGGTGAGTCTTCGCTCATCGTAGATGTCCTTACTGAAAAGTCGGGGCGAGTGTCTTTCATCGTGCGCGTTCCCAAGACTTCCAAATCGAGAGTTAAGAAGCAATATTTCCAACCTTTGACAATCCTTGATTTGGAATATTTCGATCGTGCTCGGTCCACCCTGCAGCATATCCGCGATGCGCGTATCGCTGTTCCTTATTCCACCATTCCATTTGATCCGATAAAGTCGAGTTTGCTTTTCTTCCTTTCCGAATTCCTTTTTTATGTAACGCAATCCGAGCAGGAGAACGCCGCACTGTTTCGTTATATAGTGAATAGTTTGGAGTGGCTCGACGCTTCTTCTGAAGGTCTTGCCAACTTCCATTTGCTTTTCATGGCACGTTTAAGCAGGTTTGTTGGTTTTTATCCTAATCTTACGACCTATCGGGAAGGTAGCTTTTTTGATTTGCGTAATGGTTGTTTCTCTCCGAAAGCACCGCTTCATACCGATTTCCTTTCATCTGCAGACGCAACCTTTGTGATAAATCTAATGCGTATGAATTACGAAACGATGCACCTTTTTAAGTTTACACATGAAGAGCGCAACCGAATCGCCGCTCTCATCCTTTATTATTATCGTTTGCATATCCCCAATATGCCCGAGTTGCGAAGTTTTTCGATCTTGAAAGATGTTTTTTCGTAAGCATCTGTTCATCCGACAAGTTTTAATTGTCATAAAAATTTATGCGACCCTTGTGGCTTTTCCCCTGTTGTTTCGGTTCTATAACATCGCCACCTCGAACTGACCGGGCTGATACTATGCGGTAAGTCCTTCGCTTTTTTTTATCGGTATCGGTCGCAAGTATGCTAAGTTGCGTATTCCGTTGCCTCACTTTGCTTGCTTGACTTTGCTTTTTAGCGTCATAAGGTGATATGGCAGTCGGAAAATACTGAAGTGGCGCCATCTTGCCGACCGAAGTGGCAGTGCTCTAATCCCCACTTTAAGTAAAGCTGATGACACCCTGTATTTCCTCTACCTGTCCATCATCTTCCGGCTTCTCGGGGGTAGTCTTCAGTTCTTTTATCATCTGCTTTGTGCGCTTGTAGGTTGGCGTGTTTTCTATGGCAAGGATGATGTCCTCGTTGTCCAAATCTTCTTGCGAGAAAAGATAGATGTGTGGGCGACGTTTGTACTGCGAGTTGTTGTTGTCCTTGTAATAACGCTCCCTTCGGTCTCTGCGTTCTGCCTTTCGTTCTTCTTCCTCTGCGATGCGTGCTGCCTCTTCCTGCGAGTGCTTGAGGAGATGACTGTTCATTCCGTCCACGTCTTCGATGCCGAAACCTGTGGCAAGCACGGTTACTTTTACTTTCTTGTCGAGTGCGGGGTCGAGTGCCAGTCCCCATTTCAGTTCGAAACCGTCGCTGAATCGTCCCATGAAATCATTGATATCGTTCATCTCCTCCATTGTCAGTCCCGGATTCTCCTGTCTGTCGCTGCTGAAATTGATGGATAGCAATATCTTCTTCGAGTTGTAGATGTCATTCTCGTTGAGCAATGGGGAGTTGAGCGCGTCTTCAATCGCTTGCTTCACTCTGCCTTCTCCTTCGCCATAGCCGGTGCTCATGATGGCTACACCACCATCCTTTAGCACTGTTTTCACGTCGTTGAAGTCAAGATTTATCAGTCCGTGCACCGTGATAATCTCTGCAATGCTCTTCGCTGCTACGCTTAACGTGTCGTCAGCTTTTCCGAAAGCATCAAGCACGTTCATCTCCGGATAGATTTCGCGCAATCGCTCGTTGTTGATAACCAGCAAGGCATCAACATGTTTTGCCATTTCTTCTACACCATCGAGTGCCTGATCGATCTTCTTGTCGCCTTCAAATCGGAAAGGAATGGTTACAATTCCCACGGTCAAGATACCCAGTTCTTTGCTCACTCTGGCAATTACAGGTGCTGCTCCGGTTCCGGTTCCGCCTCCCATTCCTGCTGTGATGAATGCCATTTTTGTGCCATCGTCGAGCATTTTCTTTATGTCTTCTATCGTGTCTTCTGCCGCTTGGCGTGCTTTGTCCGGTTTATTTCCGGCACCAAGTCCTTCTTTGCCTAATTGCAGATGGATGGGTACGGGAGAATCGTTGAGGGCTTGTGCATCGGTATTGCAAAGAACGAACGTTACTTCGTGAATGCCCTCTTTGTACATGTGATTAACGGCATTGCCACCACCGCCACCAACTCCTATAACTTTGATGATACTGTTCTGTTCGGTTTCCCCAAAATCAAGAATATCTAATTTATTATTGTTATCTGCCATAACCTTTTGTTCTTTTTTTGTTTTCCAATCTAAAACATCTCTTCATGAAGTTCATCAGTCTTCAGGCTCAAGGATGGAACCTCCAAACTCTTTGATTTTACGCTGTAATTTTCCCCAGAAGCTGTTTTTGCGTTTCTCTTCTTCTTCCTTGCGCAATCTTTCTTTTTCTTCTTCCTTTCGCTTGCGTTCTTCTTCCTCCTGTTTTCTCTTGTTTGCTTCGGCTTTTTCTTTCTCAGCAGCAGTCAGTACTACGCCTTGACCTATTTCCGGTGCCCTTCGAGGTGTCTGATGAATATCCGTGGTACTTGAAGTTGTTGCCTTGTTTTCGTCGAAAAGGTTTTTATCCGGATTGATGGGTTCGCCGGCGCAGTTCATGTCTCCCTTTGCCAGTAGTCCAAGGATAGTGTTCATGGTTCCGTTCTTAGCGTTGATATCCGAATCGCCGGTGGTGATGGTCTGTGCGACGAATTTTGCCATTCTAACCTTGCTTACATGCGTGTGATTACGGAAAGCCTGCTCAATGTTCTTCAGGTTTGAGCCTCCGCCGGTGAGGATAAAGCCTCCCAGCAGTTTGTCGATGAATTCCGGTGGTATCTGATAGATTACGTTCTCTATGATTTCTTCCACTCGTGCCTCGACAATCTCTATGAATTTTCTACTTTCTACAGTTCTTTCCGCATCTATGGAGTAGTTAAGGTTGTTGTCGATGTCGTTGTTCTCTGTGAATGCGCTGGCGTATTTCAGCTTCATTGCCTCCGCGTCTTTCTCTTCCATTTGCAGACTGGCTATGTCTTTCGTTATGTTTGCGCCTCCGAGTGGTAAGACAGCAAGGTGGCGGAGGATGTTCTTGTGATAAACGGATATGGTGGTGGTGTCTGCTCCCAAGTCCACAAGTACGCATCCGCCTCGTTTTTCCGCTTCTGTCAGTACGCTGTCAGCCAATGCCAGCGGAGCAAGGTACATCTCCGCAATGGCGATGCCTGCTTTCTCGAAGCAGTTATTGAGGTTATCGTAGAATGATTTGCGCCACAATATGTTTAGGAAGTTTCCTTCCAAGTGGCTTGCTTTTATGCCAACGGGGTCGATGGCGTATTGATTGTCCACTTTGTATTCCTGTGTGGCAGCGTCCAAAATCTCCTGATCCTGATAAGTCATGTTGCGGTTAGCGTCCATCAGTTCGTTTATCATGTCTCCGGTGATGATGGTGTCGTTTGGCAATTCTTTGATGATGACATTCCTCACGCTGCGAATCGACTGTCCTCCCACGCCCACATAGACATGTGAGATTTCGTGTTTCAGTTGTTTCTTGAGTTTTGCGATGATGTTGGTTAAGCACTGCCCTGTCTTGTCGATGTTATAGACTACGCCTTTGCGGATGCATTGTGAGGCGTTTTCTTTGACAACGGCGTTCACAGAGATACTTCCGTCAAGGTTCTTCTTGCCGGCAATTCCCGTAATCTTTGATGAGCCCAGTTCAATGGCTACAATGAATTCTGCCATATACGTATATATTATTTTTCTTTTTCCTTTATTCTGTTGCCTCGTTTGTTTCTTCCGGCTTTTCTTTCTTTACCGTTTCTTCTTTCTTTTCTGTTTTCACTGTATTGACTTCTTGCCGATTTTCAGTCTCAGTTCTTCTCTTACAGATGATTTGGTTGTCGAATTCGACGTTGATGTAGGAATATTTGTTCCATCCGGCGTGTGCGAGTCCATAGCGATAGAATTTCTCCAGTCGTGTTAGTTTTTTCTTTGCGAACTCACTTACAGATTTCTCGTTTGCCGATTTTCCTTTTTTCGTGGGTAAGAAGCCTAAAAAAGCGATGTGTTCTCCGACGCGTGGGACGATTTCTATTCCCCGATCTTCGCGCACATTGATTTGTTCTATTTGGTTAAGCCAGAAGTTTGATTGACTGATTGTCTTCGCGAGTGGGGCGATACCATATCGTGCGAACCACTGACTAATGTTTCCCGATGCGATAATCAGGTCGCTTGTGTATTTTGAGTTAGGCAAGATGCCCCCGTTATCATCAAGATAATAATCATCTCCATTCTCGCTTTTTATTCTGATGATGGGCATCCGTTGTGAAATTGTGATGTTTACGTGTCCGTTTTCCGTAACGTAACATTCTGCGGTGTTCACGAATGGCCCCACCTTCAGTGCTTCCTCAATCTTGCGTGGCTCTATGAATTTTAATTGTTTGTTTAGCGGATAGAGTTCTTCTTTTACGAGGATTTTCTTTATTTCTTCCGCGCTTAGGAAGCCGGAGTTATTGGAATCGGATATATTGATATCCACTTTCGTGCAGATACGATTGGTTTTGTCCGGCGTGTTCCAAGCAGTAACCGCCATGACAAGATAAATTGCCAAGATGACATCCAATGTTCCGATGATGATCTTTTTCCAATGTATCTGCATTTCTTATTTTTTTGCTTTGATGATTTTCGCTATTTCGGGGACATAGTTATCTAAGTTTCCTGCGCCCAATATCACTAACACGTCAAAATCTCTGCTTTTTACAAAGTCCAAGACCTCATCCTTAACGATCATTTTTCGTTCTATGCCTTCTTTCAGGTTTTCGAAGATAAGTGCGGAGCTAACTCCTTTGATTGGTTCTTCGCGCGCCGGATAGATTTCCGTCAGCACCACTTCGTCGAAATGGCTTAACGCGTTGGCGAACTCTTTGTGGAAATCTCTTGTTCGTGTGTAGAGATGAGGTTGGAATATCACCGTAATCTTACGGTTGGGATAAATTTCCTTCAAGCTTTCTGCACTTTGGATGATTTCTTTCGGATGATGTCCGTAGTCAGAGACCAACACATGCCGGTCATTCTTGATTTTGAAATCGAACCGGCGATCCACTCCCGCGTAGGTTTTCATGCCGTTCCGCAATTCATCGGCGGTACATCCGTTTAGTTGTGCCAAAGCCATGGCTGCGATGCTGTTTTCTATATTGATGGGAACGGGTTGTCCTAATTCTATGTTGTTTACGTTTTCGATGGGCGAAACGAGGTCAAAGCGAATGGTTCCATTCTCCATCTTGATGTTCTCTGCGTGGAAATCGCCTTCGTTTCGTGCGTAGTCATATACGGTTACGCTCGGTTGTGGATGTGGTCTCATTTCCAATTCCTTGTGTATCACCAAGACTCCACCCGGTTGTATCAGTTCCGTATAGTGTCGGAAGCTCTCAAGATAAGCCTCTTTCGTTCCATAGATGTCCAAGTGGTCGGGGTCGGTGGAGGTGATGACGCTCATCCACGGTCGAAGCCAATGGAATGATCGGTCGAACTCATCTGCTTCAATCACCACGTAGTCGCTCTTGTCCGAGAGGATGTAATTTGTGCCGTAGTTCTTTGAAATTCCTCCGAGGAATGCATTGCAGTCAAGATGGCTTTGGTGCATGATGTGGGCACACATGGAGGATGTGGTTGTTTTGCCGTGCGTTCCCGCGAAACATAGTCCTTTGTGTGTCTGTGTTAATCGTCCCAATACTTGGGCGCGCTTTTCCGTTTCAAATCCGTTTTCACGAAAAAAAGCAAGTTCTTTGTGCGTGGATGGAATGGCAGGGGTATAGACTACTAACGTGGAGTTTTTCTGTTTGCACTCCTTGGGTATGAAATCCGGATTTTCCTCGTAATGTAATCTTATGCCTTCTTGCTCCAGTTTGCGTGTAAGGTTGGTGGGGGTTTTGTCGTATCCGCCCACTACAAGTCCTTTTTGGCGGAAATAGCGTGCGAGTGCGCTCATGCCAATGCCTCCCGCACCGATAAAGTAAACTGCTTTTATGTCTTTGAAGTCCATTTTTAATTCTGTTTTATCAGTCTCAACACTTCATCCGCGATGATGTTTGCCGAGTTCTCCAGTCCCATTTTTCTGACATTCTCACTCAGATTCCTAAGTTTTTCATCATCGGCAATGGTATTCAATGCCAGTGCGAGCAATGTTTCCGGTGCGTCGGCATCTTTGGTGAATAATGCCGCGCCCTTCTTTACGAGAGCCATGGCGTTTTTTGTCTGATGGTCTTCTGCCACGTTTGGGCTGGGCACGAGAATGACCGGTTTCCCAATGAGCTGAAATTCGCTGATGGAACTTGCTCCGGCACGGCTGATTACCAAATCGGCAGCTTTATAGGCGGCGCCCATGTCGCTGATGAAATCCGTTACTTTCAGGTTGGGAAGTTCTTTCCCTTTTAGTGTTTCGAGGATGCTTTGATGATAATATTTCCCCGTTTGCCATATAAATTGTACGTCGGCTTTGGCGGCTATCAAGTCCTGATGCTCCAGCATTGAGCGGTTGATGGTGCGTGCTCCCAGACTTCCACCCACCAGCAAGATGGTTTTCTTGTGCGGATCCAACCCGAAGCTCTTGCGTGCTTCTTCCCGACTAATTGTTGTTTCGAGGATGTTCTGTCGTATGGGGTTTCCGGTCATGATGATTTTCTCCGCCGGGAAGAAGCGTTCCATGCCCTCGTAAGCCACGCATATCTTTCGTGCTCTCTTGGCAAGCAGTTTGTTGGTAACGCCCGCGTATGAGTTTTGTTCTTGAATTAAGCATGGGATGCCCATTTTTGAGCATTCGTAGAGCGTTGCTCCACTGGCATATCCGCCAACTCCTACTGCCACTTGGGGCTTAAACTCTTTGATAATTCTTTTTGCCAGTCGCAAACTCTTCCATAATTTTATGAGAACGCTGAAGTTTTTTAGTTTGTTGGCTCTGTTAAACCCCTTGATAGGTAAGCCTTTTATCTCGTATCCTGCGGCAGGAACGCGCTGCATTTCCATTCTGCCCTCCGCTCCGACGAAGAGAATTTTCGCTTCCGGGCACTTGGCTTTTAGGGCATTTGCTATGGAGACGGCAGGGAAGATGTGCCCGCCTGTTCCACCTCCGCTAATGATGATTCTTAAATCTTTATTCATTGCTCTATACTATTAACTTACAAAGTTAATCATTTTTTTTCTCTTATTGTAATTTTACTCCTCTTTTTATTTTCTCTAAGATTTTGCGAGTGAAAAAACATTGTTTGTAACCAAGAATTATTCTGTTTGTTTTCAAAAGCTTAGCTTTCGCATTCCAAAAGCTTAGCTTTTACATTGCAAAAGCTTAGCTTTTACACCGCAAAAGCTTAGCTTTTAAAATGGAATGTATAAGTGTTTGATAATCAGTGGGAAAAATGAGCCCTTCTTTCTCTTTCTGTTTGCTAATTTTCTCCTGTGTCCCGGGTGATAATAAATTGTCATTGCGAATGCTCGCCTTTGGCGGTAAAACATCCGATTCTTTATGTGTGAGCAATTGTTTGTTCGGAGATGTTATTGGAAGGCATTGAGACATTTCTCGTGTCTCCCGCCCTCTGTTTGGCAAATCGGCTGATGCTGAGCAGTGCTCCAATGTAAATGCAGTTGATGATGGTTGATGTTCCACCTTTGCTGATGAGTGGAAGTGGCTGTCCGGTTACGGGCGCCAGACCTACGGCAACCGCCATATTGAACAGTGCCTGAGTTACCAACAGGAACGAGATGCCCATGGCAAGAAAAGCCGGAAAGGAATTTTCGCATTTGTTGGCTATTTTGCCTGTTCTGAAGAGTAGCACGATATAGAGCAGTGCCACTAAAGCCGCGCCCACGATGCCCGTTTCCTCGATGATGATGGCATAGATGAAGTCAGAGAATGCCTGCGACAGGAAGTCGCGTTCGGTGGAGTTGCCGGGACCTTTGCCCACAACATTCGAAGAGGCAATGGCGATGTTGGCGTGTCCCACTTGAGCGTCTTTATCCAAGTCGAAGTCTTTTGGCGCAACATATTTATTGTCGAAAAATTTGTATATGCGAGCTTTCCATGTGTCGGCGCGGTGGAAGAGCTTGTCGATGGTACCTTCTTCTTTCTGTGTTTCCTGTATAGTCTGCTCTGTGAGGGTTTGTTTCGGATTTGTTGCAGCCTCGTTGTTCCCCACCAACATGATTAAGGCAAAGCAGAACACCGCGAATAACGCACATACACCAAGCAGTTTTCCTATTTGCTTCAAGGGGACTCGTCCCACGAACATCATCAATAGCACCGTTAGCGATATGAGCATCGCCGTGGATAAATTCTCGAAAACAATCGGACCAATGATGAAAGCCGACACGATGAGGATGAAACGAAACGCTTTCTTGTCAGCTCCTTTGTCGGTCTGCATGGCACTTAAGATTTGTGAGATGGCAAGCACGAGCGCACCTTTTCCCAATTCCGATGGTTGGAATTGTATGCCTAAGAACGATATCCAGCGATTGGCTCCGTTGGTGGTTTCTCCTGCCAGCCAAACCCATATCAATAAGATAAAAGAGGCGAAGAGCAAGATGGGTGTGGCGAGTTTGAAGTAACGACACTTTATGTTCATGACTACAATCATCATGAACCAGCCCACGGCCAATGTACCGACATGCTTGAGGATGGGATTCCAATAGTTTCCGCCTTTGTAGGATAAGGAACTTGAGGCAGAGTACACCTCGATGATGCTTATGATACAAAGAAAGAAGAAGACCATCCAGATGACCTTGTCGCCTTTGAATATGTTGTTAATCGACCTATTGTTCATTGATGTTGATAAGAGATTTTTCTCACTTGTTGTTTGTAGTTCTTAAAGTGCTTTTACCAGCGACTTGAACTGATCGCCACGATCTTCCATGTTCTTGAAAAGGTCGAAGCTGGCACAGCATGGACTCAACAATACGGTGTCGCCTGCTTTTGCCATGTCGTAACAAGCCTTTACACATTCTTTCATGGAATGAGTGTCGCGAATGGGTATGCCGAGAGAATCGAAGTTGTCGTGCAACTTCTTGTTGTCGGCACCTAAATAAACCAATCCCACGCACTTCTTTTTCACCAAGTCCTTGATGGCATTGTAGTCGTTCCCCTTGTCTTTGCCTCCGATAATGAGGATGGTGGGCGTTCTCATGCTCTCGAGCGCATACCAGCAGGCGTCCACGTT
This sequence comes from Prevotella brunnea, assembly GCF_008016795.1. Classification (GTDB taxonomy): domain Bacteria; phylum Bacteroidota; class Bacteroidia; order Bacteroidales; family Bacteroidaceae; genus Prevotella; species Prevotella brunnea. Next base: position 42,739 of record NZ_SDIK01000026.1, on the reverse strand, counting down.
GGTGGCTTTCGAGTCGTTGATGTATTGCACGCCGGCCACCTTACACACCTTTTCCAATCTGTGTTCCACACCGGGGAAGTCGCTTAAACTCTTGCGTATGCTCTCTTTTCTTATGCCACTGATATTTGAGGCAATGCCCGCGGCCAAAGAATTATAAATGTTATGTTTCCCCGTTAGCGAGAGAGCCTCCTGCTCCATGTTGAAAGGAGTGGGCTTTTCTATCGTGTATTGCCCTTCCTCGATGTATCCAATGCTGCCTTTCTCCTTGAGTTCGGAGAATGGATATTGTACGGCTTTCACATCGAACTTCTCCAACTCTTTCTTGATAACGGGGTCGTCGTTCCAATAAATGAAGCTGTCGTCTTTGGTTTGGTTTCTGATGATGCGCATTTTTGCATCGGCATAGTTCTCAAACTTGTATTCGTAACGATCAAGATGGTCGGGAGTTATGTTGAGCAAAATGGCGATGTTCGCACGGAAATCGTACATGTTGTCGAGTTGAAAGCTACTCAACTCTATGATATAATATTCGTGTGGGTCTTCGGCAATTTGTAAAGCCAGACTCCTTCCGATGTTACCTGCAAGCCCGACATCGTAACCTGCGTCTTTGAAGATGTGATATATCAGACTTGTTGTCGTGGTCTTGCCGTTGCTTCCCGTGATACAAATCATCTTGGAATCGGTGTATCGCCCGGCAAATTCTATTTCGCTGATGATGTGTGTACCTTGTTTGATAAGTTTCTGTATCATCGGTGCTTCTTTCGGAATGCCCGGGCTCTTGATCACCTCGTCGGCATTGAGAATCTTCTCCTCAGTATGATGTCCCTCTTCCCACTCAATGTTGTGGTCGTTCAACATCGTTTTGTATTTGTCCTTTATCGAAGCCATATCCGATACAAACACATCGAAGCCCTTGACCTTTGCGAGTATGGCGGCACCTGCACCGCTTTCTCCTGCTCCTAAAACAACTATTCTATTCATATTCTTCTATCTTATCTTCAATGTTATAATGGTCAGTGCGGCAAGAATGATGGTAATGATCCAAAAACGAATGGTTATCTTGCTCTCATGAATGGCAGAGTGGGGCGTCTTTATCAGATAAGTGCACTCCGGATCTAACTGACTCTCTTGTGTGCGGAAATTGTCGTGAATGGGAGTACGCTTGAATATGCGACGCTTAATGCCTTTGCGTTTTCCCGTCTTGAAGTAATATACTTGAATAATCACGCTCAGACTTTCCACAAAGAAAATTCCGCAGAGGATGGGTAATAACAATTCTTTGTGGATGATGATGGCTCCGACAGCTATGATGCCACCGATGGTAAGGCTTCCGGTGTCGCCCATGAACACTTGCGCGGGATAAGCGTTGTACCAAAGGAAACCTATCAGCGCACCGATGAATGCCATGAAGAACACTACCAATTCTTCGGAGTCGGGAATGTACATGATATTTAGATAAGCCGCATATTCTATATGACTGCTGACGTATGCCAATATGCCCAGCGCAACCCCGATGATGGCTGAGTTTCCCGCGCACATCCCATCCATTCCGTCATTGAGATTGGCACCGTTGGAAACTGCCGTAACCACAAAGATGGTCATAATGACAAATAATATCCAGCCGGCAGCGGTTTTGTGCTTACCGCAAAACGACATAATCCCGGAATAATCAAGATTGTGATTCTTGATAAAGGGTATTGTTGTCTTGAGCGTCTTTTCGGCTTCATCTTTGTGTTTCACCACAATCTCCTTGTCGTTTTTATTGCTCACTTCTACATTGATGTTAGCCTTAACATCAGGAGAAGCCCACAAAACCAGCCCGACTATCAAACCAATGGTAAACTGTCCGATAATCTTGTACTTCCCTTTCAGCCCATCTTTATTGTGTTTGAATATCTTTATGTAATCGTCCATGCCACCGAGGAATCCCAGCCAAATCGTGGTGATAACCATTAGGATGAGATAGATGTTGCGTAGGCGACCAAGCAACAATACCGGGATGAGCAAAGCCATAATAATGATAATTCCCCCCATAGATGGAACACCAATTTTGTTGATGCCAAAAGGGTCAATGCTCGCGTCGCGTTGGGTTTCGGTGATTTGTTTGCTCTTCAAGTATTTAATAAACTTTTCACCAAACCATGCGGATATTACCAATGCCAGTATCAATGCCAGTATGGCGCGGAAACTGATGTAGCCCCATAAGTGGGAACCGCTGATGCCAAAATGATCGAGCCAACGGAAGATGTAGTACAACATAATATCTTTGTCTTTTTGTTTATGACTGCTTTTTTGCTTCTTTTTTTCGAGAGAGCTATTTAGTGCCGAATATCTCCTTTACTATCTCGTGGTCATCGAAGTGATGTTTCACACCCTTGATTTCCTGATAGGTCTCGTGCCCCTTGCCGGCAATGAGAATAACGTCTCCTTTCTCTGCCATCATACATGCCGTGCGGATGGCTTCGCGCCGGTCTGTGATGCTGATTACTTTTTTCTTCTGGGTGTTGTCAAGCCCTTCCAGCATATCATCGATAATGACTTGTGGATCTTCGTCTCTCGGATTGTCGCTGGTGAGAATGACTTTGTCGCTCCGTCTCACGGCTTCTACCGCCATTAGTGGTCGTTTTCCCTTATCGCGGTTGCCTCCGGCACCACATACGGTAATCACCTTTCCACCTTTACCGTCAAGTACGTCATGGATTGCCATCAACACGTTTTCCAATGCGTCCGGCGTGTGAGCGTAATCCACCACGGCGGTAATGCCTTCAGGTGAGTTGATGGGTTCCAACCTGCCATTAACGCTCTTCAAGGTGCTGAGAGCCAATAGTATGTCATCGGGCTGTTTGCCCAACATGATTGCGCATCCATAAACCGCGAGCAGATTGCTCACGTTGAACTTTCCGATAAATTGCACACCCACTTCCTTGCCGTCAATCTCAAGGTACATGCCTTCAAAATGACTTTCGAGTATTTTTGCGCGGAAATCCGCCATTCGCTTGATGGAATAGGTTTTGATTTTTGCCTTGCAATTCTGAACCATTACCATTCCGTTCTTATCATCTGCGTTGGTAATGGCAAAGGCGTCTTTTGGTAATTCATCGAAAAACATTTTCTTGGCGTTTCGATAATTCTCAAAAGTCTTGTGATAATCAAGATGATCTCTGGTAAGATTGGTGAACAACCCACCCGTGAATTTCAATCCGCCTATCCGTCTTTGGTGAATGGCATGACTGGAACACTCCATGAAGGCGTATTCACAGCCGGCTTCCACCATCTTTTGCAATAGTTGATTGAGTTCTATGGGATCCGGAGTGGTGTGGTCGGCAGGTACTTCCACATCGTCAATGTAGTTGCACACTGTTGATATGAGTCCGGTCTTTGCTCCGAATTTCCGAAACATATGGTATAACAATGTCGCTATGGTCGTTTTTCCGTTCGTTCCCGTTACTCCCACCAGCTTGAGCTTGCGCGATGGATTTCCGTAGAACGTTGTCGCCACATTGCCAACGGCTTCTTCAGTGGATTTTACTTGAATGTAGGTTACATTGTCGGCAGGCTTTTCGGGCATGTCTTCCAACAAAACAGCCGTAGCTCCCAACTCTATTGCCTTTGAAATGAAGCGATGCCCATCCGTTTGCGTGCCTTTTACGGCAATGAACATCTGACCTTTCTCTATTTTGCGACTGTCAATGTTGATGCCTGTAATCTCGACATCATCTTTTCCCTTTATGTTCAGGGGTCTTACAGACTTCAGTAAATCATGTAGTTTCATAGTTTTCATCTTTAACTATATCTTTTTTGAAATAGCGTGTGTTGATTATCCGAGCGATAACACACAAACCATTCCTTTTCTTATCTTTTCTCCGGTTCCAATCGACTGCCTGAGTACTTTCCCCCTGCCGTTGATTCTCACTTTTAATCCTTTCTTTTCCAGCATAAAAACAGCATCTCTGGCTCCCATTCCGCGGACGTCGGGCATCGAATTGCTTGCGTTTGTGGGTTGCCGGGTAAGTCTCATGCCGTTTTTGTCGCTTTCCATGCTTCCCCAAATTGGCGCTCCGAACGGATAAGCACCGTTCCAACCATTCTTGACGTTGAAGCCTAAACTGTTGAGCACATAGTCCGTTGCAAGCAGATTCCCCAATTTTACGGTTGGGATGAGGCTCGACAAGGAGTCCTTTGCATCCGTAACGCTGAGTTTTAAGCTCTGTGCCATGATGCCTTCAGCAATGTTATGGAATACCAAACCACTCATTCCGCCTCCGGAAGCAGGTAGTCCCGATTTCTGAATGCAGACAATGCAACTGTACCGTGGGTTGTCGGCGGGGAAATAACCGGCAAAGCTCAGCAGATAGTTGGTAACCCCGGATTTATACCCCAGTGCTCCTTTCGACATCTGTGCCGTACCGGTTTTTCCGGCTACTGCAAATTTGTCCGAACCGGCACGCTTACCTAATCCCTCTGAAACCACTTCGGTCAGTATTCGCTGAATTTGCGTAATCGTGGATTCTTTCGCTATGCTTTCGCGTACTACCTGTGGCGGATAATCTATGAGTACTTCTCCATTTTTTACCACCTGTTTTACGAAACGCGGTCTCACCATTTTTCCGTTGTTGGCAATGGCATTGTAGAAAGTAAGCGTGGAAATTGGGGGTACTTGCGTTTCATAACCAATGCTCATCCATGGCAATGCCGTTGCACTCCAATTGGTGTATTGGTTATGTTTGTTCTTATGTGGCATTCGAATGATGGCGGGGGAATAGCCGATGATGGGGATTTTCAGATCGTCTGCCAATCCCAATTTGTAAATCCCTTTTACGAACTTTTCCGGGTTTTTGTGATAGTGCATATCGATGATGCGACTTACCCCCACGTTGGAACTGTACTTTAGTGTCCACGGCAGCATAAGTGTGCCATAACCTCCGCGTCGCCAATTGTGATCTTTCATGTCGCGACCGTACATATTCCATACGCCACCACCTGTTTCCACCATGTATGTAGTGTCGGTTACACCTTCATCAAGTGCAACCATGATGGAAGCTGTCTTGAAAACAGAACCCGGTTCCAGTAAGTCGCTTACCGCATGATTCTTGATTTCGCGGTATTCGCCATCATCGCACTTGTCGAGATTTACGATGGCTTTGATGTCTCCGGTTGCCACCTCCATGACAATTGCCACACCCACGTTGGCATTGATGTCTTTCAATTCGTTTACGAGAGCACGCTCGGCAAGGTCTTGCATCCCCACGTCTATTGTCGTAACGATGTCGGCGCCGTCGATAGGTGGTGTGTCGGTGATATCAAGAAACTTGTTTCTTACTTTTCTGCGATGCTTTATTCCGTCAGTTCCGCGAAGAATCTTGTCGTAATAAAGTTCCAGTCCGCATCTTGCCGTATCTTTCGCGCCATAAAGGTCGCCCACGGTGCGTTTCGCTAACGATCCGAATGGTCGTCTGCGTGCATTGAATTCCTCCCAATGGAATCCGCTCTTATATATAGAAAGGTGGAATATGGGGAGTTTCTGTACCTCCTTGAATGTATTGTAGTCAATGCGTTTCCCATAGATGGGGAAGTGGCGTCGGTTCGCTTCCATTGCTTCCATCAATTCTTTCTTGAAACTCAATGCCGGTTTCTCCGGGAATAGTTCGTTCAAACCATTTGCGATGAAGTTGATGCTATCCATGAAAGCTGTGTCGTTTCCTGCCTTTTTTAAGGCATCGAAGTCCATGTATATTTTAAATTCCGGCAACGAGCTTGCCATAAGCTCCCCATCGGCACTGAGAATGTTTCCGCGCGTGGGAATTATGGGAACGCTGTCTTTTTTCTGTTTCTCCGATACTTCCATCCAATAATTTCGTTTTACGGTCATGGTATAGACCGCTTTGCCGAGTATGCTTATTGAGCAAAGCACCATTACGATGGCGATGACGCTGTACCGGGGAATGATTTTTCTGTTATTGAATTTGCTCATATCTTCTTAATCTTCTGGTACATTGATGATGAACGGTGGACGAGATGACATTTTCAGCACGCTGTCCTTGTTTGTCTTTAGTATCTCTAACACGTGGCTTTCTCGCGTCCTCTCTGTCAGCTGGCTGCTGCTGGACAAAGCCCGATATTTGGCATCCTCGAGCTCTAACGTCAATCGGTCTATCTCGATTAAATCTTTTTGTACGCTGTATCGATTGGATATATAAACGATGATGAAAGCCACCATGAGTATAATCAGCCATATATTATTCCGCAGCAGATGGGCATATAAAATGTCGCCACCCAAGATCTTTTTCAATGTGAAGTTGGCAGAAGCCGGTTGCTCGTCTTCTCGCGCCTGTTCCGCAATGGCAGCTTTAAGCGTTTCTCTCTCCTGTTCTATTCTCTCTCTTTCTTTTTCTTCTGCTTCTTTTTTGACTTTTTCTTTCGCGTCTTCTGCTTCGTGAAGTTTCCCCCCTTGCCGGCTATTCGAAGTTTCGTCCTCGGCTTCTGTCTTTTCGTTGATTTCCAACTTGATGCCTTCTTGTACATCGGTATCTAACGATAGTCTGAGCGCGGCGTCCATTTCAGCGTCGGGCATCTTTTCAACAGCATTTCCCTCGAACCCTTGTTCGGTGGTTGCCGGTGTCTTTCCGATGTTTTTATCCTTCATGTTCATTTGGCATCTTTTCAGCGATTCTCAGTTTTGCGCTTCTGCTTCGTGGGTTGATGGCTTGTTCTTCTTTGCTCGGAGCAATGATTTTGTTGTTGATGAGGCGGAAGGGGGCATCGACATTCCCATAAAAGTCTTTCTTTATCTTTCCCTCGATGTTTCCGGATTTCATGATGTTTTTTACCAGCCTGTCTTCCAGAGAGTGATAGGTGATTACGCTGAGCCTGCCTCCGGGGCGCAATAGGTCTTTTGCGGCTTCGAGCATCTCACGGAGCGCGTCCATCTCATGATTTACTTCTATGCGCAGGGCTTGGAAGAGTTTTGCCGTTTCTTTCTTCCCACGCTCTTTCCTGAACAATGGTTCTACTACGGCTTGAAAGTCTTTGGTTGTACGTATGGGATTTTTTTGTCTATTCTCCATCACTGCCGCTGCAATTTGTCTTGAGTTTCTCAGTTCTCCGTAGAGATAGAAAATGTTGGCAAGCTCTTCTTCTTTGTAATTCTCAAGGATATCGGCAGCCGTCCTGCCCGCGCGTTTGTTCATTCTCATGTCGAGTGGTGCATCGAATCTGAAAGAGAACCCTCGTTCTTCATCATCGAAGTGGTGGCTGCTCACCCCTAAGTCGCCTAACAGTCCGTCTATCCGTTCAATGCCATAATACTGCATCCAGTTTCTGAGGTATCTGAAGTTTGATCGGACAAACGTAAAGTTTTTCGGCATCTCCCTTAAGTCGCTCAGCGTCTTAATATTTTCTTCCGCATCGGCATCTTGGTCGAAGCTGAAGAGGTGTCCTTTTTCGCTCAGTCGAGAGAGAATTTCTCTGCTATGTCCCCCACCGCCGAAAGTAACATCAACATAGATGCCTTCGGGGTGAATGTTCAAACCATCAATGCTTTCTTTTAGCAAGACGGGAACGTGATATGTGGCTGCGGTCTTTATCATTCCGCGCGATTGGTTTTTGTCGTTTCGTTATCCGCACCTATTGTTTTCCCCATCGTGTCTTCCATTGCCTTTGAGAAGTCGTCGGCGTTTAAGAACCGGCTTGGGTTGTCGGTGCTCCACAATTCAATGCAGTCATCCATGCCGATGAACCGTATGCTCTGCTCTATATGCGCCATTTTTATGTAACGTTTCGGAATCAGAAAGCGTCCGTTGCCATCAAGTGTGATCATTTCTACATCGGATACAAACTGTCGATAGACCATTTGGTCGCGCTTGTTCCAACGGTTCAGTTTTTGGCGCAGGCAATCCAACATTTCATTCCATACGCATTCGGGATAAAGCACAAGGCAATCCTGAAAGACATCTTTTCGGAGAATGAGCGAATCAGTTCCGAAAGTGCCCAATACCTTGCGAAATCCGGCGGGGAGAAAAGCCCGTCCTTTGACATCTATTTTTGCTTCCGTACTTCCTAAAAACCGCATGCGTACTTATTTAATAATTGAAATTCGGTTCAAAGTTATACAAAATTCCCCACATATCCCCACTGTACGCCACGATATTTGTCGAAAAGTTGGTTTTTTATGATTTTTAACAGCTTGAGAAATCTTCTTGTAATTTAAATATCTTGGTAAATCTTATGTCAAAGTTGTGAATTTTTTACATTTTCTTTGAGAAATCGCCATTTATTTCAAAAGGTTTCGTTATTTTTGCATTCAGTAAGTTATTATTAAGTTCAAAGAACGAAAATGGAAAAAACCATCGAGGTGGACAAAATCCTTGCCGACAAGATGGGTACGAGAGCCAAATACGTGCCTTGCTTTGCGGTGAATTGGTTAAAACACATCATACACGAAGACGAGGTGAATGACTTTTTGTGGAAAAGTCGCGATAAGTCAGGTACGGAATGGTTAAACGAGTGTGTTCGCTACCTTGACATGACGTTGAAATTGGAAGGAATGGACAATCTGCCTGCAAAGAACGATGGTAAATTATATACTTTTGTTTCCAATCATCCTTTGGGAGGGCAGGACGGAGTGGCTTTAGGCTCGATAATAGGACAACATTATGATGGGAAGTTTCGTTATTTGGTAAATGACTTGTTGCTCAATCTTCCCGGATTAAAACCGGTGAGCATCGGAATCAATAAAACGGGCAAACAAAGCAGGGATTTTCCACGGATGGTAGAGGTGGGCTTTGCAAGCGATAATCACATGCTGATGTTCCCGGCAGGGCTGAACAGTCGGAAAATCAACGGAAAGATACAGGATTTGCCTTGGAAAAAGACCTTTATTTCCAAAAGTGTGGAGACCCAACGCGACGTAGTTCCGATTCATTTCAGTGGGCAAAACTCGGAGCGGTTCTATAGAATAGCGCATTTCAGCGATAAATACCTCAGGAAAGTGAATATAGCAATGCTCTTCCTCGTGGATGAGATGTATAAAAATGTAGGAAAAACATTTAAGATTTCCATAGGTAAGCCTATTCCATGGCAGACATTCGATAAGAGCAAAACACCGATGGAATGGGCACAATTTGTAAGAAGTAAAGTCTATGAACTTGCCTGATAATGCAGCGAGGGAAACCGGCTGCTATAAAAATAATCATGATGGATATGGAAGAAGAGATAATTCAGCCTGTAAATAAAGAACTCCTCAAGAGCGAACTCACCCCGGATAGATTGCTTCGGGCGACAAACAAGAGTCATAACGAAATTTATGTGGCATCCGCTGTCGAGGCGCCCCATTTGATGGATGAAATAGGGCGACTCAGAGAAATAGCGTTTCGCAGTGCCGGGGGCGGAACCGGGAAAGCGAAAGACATTGATGAATTCGACTTGATGCCCGATGGCTGCAAGCAATTGATTGTTTGGAATCCGGAAATGGAGGAAATCATCGGGGGGTACAGATATATCTTCGGCTCAGATTGGCATTTACAACCCAATGGGCAGCCGGTTGTCGCGACAAGTCACATGTTCCATTTCTCGGAGAAGTTCATGAAGGAATTTGCTCCTTACACCGTGGAACTGGGACGCTCATTCGTTTCGCTTGAATACCAAAACGGCAGGAAAAACAGCAAGAGCATTTTCGCTTTGGATAACCTTTGGGATGGGTTGGGAGCTTTGATGGTGCTCAATCCAGAATGTAAGTATTACTTTGGAAAAATGACAATGTATCCGTCCTATATCCGACGCGGACGCGACATGATACTCTACTTCCTGAGAAAATATTTTGGAGATAAAGACAACCTGATTATCCCGATAAAACCGTTGAAAATTGATACTCCGGAGGAAGAATTTGAGGGTTTGTTTGCCGGAGATAATTTCAAGGAGGACTACCGTATCCTAAATCGGCAAATTCGACAATTGGGCTACAACATTCCGCCATTGGTGAATGCTTACATGAACCTCTCTCCCACGATGCGACTTTTCGGAACCGCCATCAATTACGGCTTTGGCGAAGTGGAAGAAACCGGTATCTTGATTGCCGTGGACGAAATTTTTGAAGAGAAACGCATCCGACATATCGAAAGCTTCGTGAAGGATCATCCGGAAGTGTTGCACATCACAAGTGGCGCGAATAACGTTATTTATCGCGACAAGGGACATGTGAATTGATTATTCTGTCCGTCTCTCACCTTATGCCGCTCCATAATTTTCTACCCCATGAAACTTTAGATGCCTTTTTGTAAAGATAAATAACCAAAAATAATGCTTTCAAAAAATGCGGTTTTAGAAAAAATAGAGCCAAACGGTTGCTCTTTTCTGCCAAAAAGAAACATGTTTTTTCGCTTTTATCGGGCCTTTTTTGCAAAAGCACACTTATTGCAATTCGAAAGCTAAGCTTTTGCAATCCGAAAGCTTAGCTATTAAAACACAAAAGCTTAGCCTTTTGTGTTAAAAACTGCATTAATTAAAGCATATTCGCTCAGAGTAAATCTTTCGGTATGCTCATATTGTACAGTTAATCAATTGATTAGCTTAATTGCCAACCATTGTGTTATTTGTGGGCAGATATTCTTTGAAACGAAAATATGCCCATGATTTGCGACTGTTTGTAAAAAAAGTTCACAATCATTAATTATCTTTGGATGATAATTTCTAAAATGCACTTGATACCCTTTCAAGGGGCTTCATTTGCAAGTAATCGCACTCTGTTTTGTAAGCATTACAGATTTTGAAATTACAGCCTGAAGTTAAAGTAAGTTAATGAGGAGGACAATTCTCATAAATTCTTATTTATCCCTATAATAAATGGCTACTTTTGCAAAGTATATAGGACGAATTAACAACGATGCCATCAACCCTTGTTGCCAAAGAACTGCCCATCGTCTTGACACCCATCTTCTTTGAGGCGCGAGAGAGGAGTAGAACTTGGTATATGCGGAATAATTGATGATAATGATTCGCTCACTTGCTTCTTTCGCACTCGCAAAGGAGCAAGTTGAACGATTGAATAATGAATATTTGATTTATAAATAAAACTTAATCTTAAATTAAAAAGTTATGGACAACAAAGAAAAGGCTTTTCGTATAGAAAGCGACCTTCTTGGAGAACTTCAGGTTCCGGCTGATTCCTACTATGGAGTGCAGACTCAGCGCGCAGTGAATAATTACAAAATCTCAACCATGAGAATGTGTGATTATCCCGATTATGTCATCGCGGCTGCTTATGTGAAACTGGCTGCTTCCGAAACGAATCGCGAACTTGGAGAAATCAACGATGAAATTTGCGACGCCATGGCACAGGCTTGTCGTGAAATCATCGATGGCAAGTTCCATGAAGATTTCGTTACCGACATGGTTCAGGGCGGTGCGGGCACTTCCGTGAATATGAATGCCAATGAGGTGATTGCAAATCGTGCTTGCGAAATACTCGGTCATAAGAAAGGCGAACACAAGTATTGCGCTCCCAACGATCATGCCAATTGTGGTCAGTCCACCAACGATGCTTATCCAACGACCATTCGTTTGGCGTTGATTCGCATGAACAAAACGCTTGTTGAGGCATTGACAAAACTTGTGGCTTCCTTCCGTGCCAAAGGGGAAGAGTTCAAGAGCGTTATTAAGATGGGACGCACACAGTTGCAGGATGCCGTTCCCATGACTGCGGGACAGGAATTTAATGCTTTTGCCAACACATTGGAAAATGAAATCAAGAATTTAAACGATGCTGCCGCATTGCTTCACGAAATCAATATGGGTGGAACGGCTATCGGAACAGGCTTGAACGCTGCTCCCGGCTTCCCGGAAATCTGCGCTAAGAAACTTTCCGAACTGACAGGTATGGAATTCAAACCTGCAAAAGATCTTGTTGCTGCCACACCCGACACCGGCGACTATGTTGGCTATAGCCAGGCAATGAAGCATTTGGCAATACGATTGTCTAAGATTTGCAACGATCTTCGCTTGATGGCTTCGGGTCCGCGTTGTGGCCTTCATGAAATCAACCTGCCACCGATGGCACCGGGTTCAAGCATCATGCCGGGTAAGGTTAATCCGGTAATACCTGAAGTAACCAATCAGACTTGTTTCAAAGTGATGGGCAACGATACAACTATCATGATGGCAGCTGAAGCCGGTCAGTTACAGTTGAACGTGATGGAGCCAATCATCATGCAATGTCTGACAGAGGATATTACATGGATGACCAACGCGATGAATACCCTTCGCGAGAAGTGTATCGACGGTATCACCGTAAATGCGGAGCACACCAGCGAAATGGTTAAACATTCTATTGGCATCGTAACGGCACTCAACCCATATATCGGATATAAGAACAGTACGAAGATTGCCAAAGAAGCTTTGGAAACAGGAGCTTCTGTTTATGATCTCATACTGAAACAGAATGTTCTTTCTAAGGAACAGCTCGATAAGATACTCTCTCCGGAACACATGTTAGGTTCTGAGGAAAGAGTGAAATAAAAAGATTGTCTTTTGTAATAAATCGTGTGTACACGGCTTTCATAGCTCGTGTGTGCACGATTTATGGATTTACTCTTTCCAAATCTCGAACGAAGCTGTGGACAACGAAGCTCCGCTGGTGAGGAGTTAGAGATTTTAGACCTCGTTCCACAAATGAAACACCGAACAAGAAAATCCCGGTATCGCACCGTTTGGATGGATACCGGGATTTTTCAATTATTATTCCACTAAATTTTATTTTCTCAAGCGTTCAAATCGTGGTTCACGTTGATAGCTTTCGCTATGGTTAATACCACTATCGCAGCGATTAAAAATATTGTAAACATGATCTTTTTACCTTTCTGAGAGCCCTTTGCTCTCGTTCTTTATGTTATTATTTTTCTTGTTTTCAAATGCAAAGGTACTGCCACAATTCTTTTGAAGCAAGTCGTTTCCCTCCTTTTTTCCAAAAAGATGCCGTTTAATTGCTTTATGTCAAGTGAGTGGACTCTTATCCATCCTGATTTTTGGATGAAGCAAATATTTTCCGTACTTTTGTTACGAAAAGCAGAAAGGTAGCGAAATGGAGAAAAACGACGAACTGAGGACAGCCTGGGACTTTGTGGAACACACGGGAATAAGCATCTTTCTTACCGGAAAAGCCGGCACCGGAAAGACAACCTTTCTCCGTGTCGTGAAAAAACACAGTAAGAAGCGCATTATTGTGGTAGCCCCCACGGGCGTAGCAGCTATCAACGCCGGTGGCGTTACCATCCATTCGTTCTTTCAACTTCCACTTTCTCCTTTTGTTCCTGAAGCGAGGATAGAATCAAAATTCAATTTCAGCAAGGAAAAACGTAAGATTCTACGTACACTCGACCTCCTTATTATCGATGAAATAAGTATGGTGAGAGCGGATACACTCGATGCAATCGATTCCGTGCTTCGTCGTTTCAGAAATCACACCCAACCCTTTGGAGGCGTCCAATTGCTGATGATTGGCGATTTGCAACAGCTCACACCTGTGGTTCGTCCGAACGAGGAGGATTTGCTGCGGAAATATTATGATACACCCTACTTCTTTAGTTCGCAGTCTCTGAAGAACATACAATATGTTACCATAGAATTGAACAAGGTCTATAGGCAACAAGACAATAATTTCGTGTCTATCTTAAATCATATTCGTTGCGGACTAACCACGCCGGACGACCTTCGACAGCTCAACCAACGCTATATTCCCGGTTTTACACCACCGCCCGATAGCGGGTACATCCGACTCACAACACATAACCGGATGGCTCACGACTACAACCGTCGCCAACTGCGAGACTTGTCTGACCGGGAATATACCTTTACGGCGGAAACGAGCGGTCAGTTCCCGGATTATAATTATCCGGCAGATTATGAGTTGAAGCTCAAGCGTAACGCACAGGTGATGTTTATTCACAATGATCCGGATGGAAAATACTACAATGGGCGCATTGGCTATATAGTTGAAATCAATGAAAAGCAAATTAAAATCTTGTGTTCGGGAGATACCGAAGCCATTGATGTTCAGTCTAACACATGGGAAAACACGAAATACACGCTCAACGAGCAAACCAAACAAATACAATCCGAGGTATTGGGCACTTTCACGCAATATCCCCTGCGATTGGCGTGGGCTATAACGATTCACAAAAGTCAGGGACTCACCTTCCAACACGCCATCATCGAGGCACAATGGGCTTTTGCTTCCGGACAAGTTTATGTGGCTTTGAGCCGTTGTCGCACGTTGGAAGGATTGGTGCTTTCATCACCTATCGATCAAAATGCCATCATTAATGATTCACGTGTAAGCAGTTACATCGGAAACCAAACCCAACAATCGCGAGAAAGCATCAAACGTCTGCCCGAGTTGAAAGAGTCTTATTACAGAATTCTGCTGCTTGAACTGTTTGATTTTAAGGAAATAAAACGCGATGAAACCGCACTTTTTCGTGTAGTGTCAGAGTTTTATCATAAATATCCCAAGGTGCAGGCACTTCACAAGACCGCTCTTTCTGATTTGGATGAGCGTATCCTTTCCGTGGCGTCCAAATGGGAAGGCATTATCTCGGCAATGTCCAATGATAAGTTACATTCGATGGAGTTCTTGGAACGAGTTAAGAAGAGCGCACTCTATTTCTATGGCGAACTGACTGAGCTGTTTGAGCATTTGATGGAACTTACAAAATCATTGGAGAGCAACAATAAAATGGGAACAAAGCGTTTTCAACTCGCATTTTCTGATTTGCAGCAGACCTATCTCGCCAAAAAGCTCCTCTTGGAAACCATCATGCGCACGGGATTTACCACGAGCCTTTATCTGAAAGCGAAGCAAGAGGCAATCTTGTCCACACTGCCCGAAGACGGAAAGAGAAAGCGCAAAACAAAGGAGCGGAAGGAAAAAGCCGAACCTAAGGAGAAAACACAAGTTGTAACCTACAAACTTTTCCGACAAGGAAAGAGCCCGGAAACGGTCGCAAACGAACGAGGGCTCACGCTTTCCACCATTCAAGGACATTTAAGCCGATATATCGCCACGGGAGAAATACACTTAGAAGAAATTGTTGGCAACGAAAAAGCGAACTATCTGAGAAGGATTATAAAAGGAGTGAATACCGAGACAAATCTGACTGCCATCAAAAATATATGCAGAGAGGATGTTTCCTATGGCGATATTCGAATGGCACTTGCCGAGAAGGACTTGTCGAGAGGGTAAATTTGTCCATTCCCATCTTGTTGTCTTTTGTTCATAATATGGTTATCTTATTTGCCGATGTGGAAAATTAGGATAAATAATATCATAAACTTACGAATACCTCTTCCTCATCGACTTTTTTAGAGAAAAAAAATAGTGAAATGGTTTTGAGAATGAATAAAATGTAATACCTTTGTAATGTCAATGAAAAACCATTCATTGCAAGTAAGAGAATTAGTTTATTAGTAAGTTAATAATCAGACAAAAGTAGTTGGACTGTTTTCGTGAAGAAAATTATTCAATGAAAATAGAGTCAAGTAATTTTTTTGAGTTATTTAGTTAAGTGGCATGGTCTGTATCTGCGAGAGTAGGTGCAGACTTTTTATTTCTTGGCACAGGGAACTTCTCGGCACAGTAAAAAAGTAATGAGAAAACAACTCGTTGATAATCTTCCTGATTTCGACCTTTTGCGACTTGGGAGGAAAGCTAAATGTCTGTTACACCTGATTTTAAGTTCCATCATCGTTATTATTATCACTTGCAAGTCCTGAAACATCGTTCAAGCCGACAGAGCTGTTAAAAGGCAGGAAGTCCTTAGTGAGGAAATTACCAATCATTGGTAATAGGATTACCAATGGCTGGTAATAGGATTACCAGTGGTTGGTAATAGGATTACCAGTGGTTGGTAATTAGGGCTATTGTGTAATAGTGTCTGCCAAACGCACTATCCCGGTTTGGTAGAAGATAAATCTAAACCGATTATCGGGCTGTTCTTTTATGTGATTTCGTCGATTTCCTAATGTCCGATACAGATTGAATACGTGTCTTTTTCATGGCTGTCATGTTCCTTTTATCCGATTAAAAGCAACTTACTTTGTTGAAATCAAGAATAAATACTTATCTTTGCAGTAGTATTCTAAAATATAATAATATGATGCAAATAGGAGACAAGGCACCCGAAGTTTTGGGAAAAGATCAGGATGGTAAAGAAGTTAAGTTGAGTGATTTCAAGGGGAAAAAGCTTGTTCTTTATTTCTATCCTAAGGATTCCACGCCGGGCTGTACGGCAGAAGCCTGCAACCTGCGCGATAACTACGAACTGATGCTCAAACGAGGTTATGCGGTGGTAGGTGTGAGTGTGCAGGATGAGAAGTCGCATAAGAAGTTTATTGAGAAATATGATTTGCCTTTTCCGTTGATAGCCGATGTGGAAAAAACACTGAATGAAACCTTTGGTGTTTACGGAGAGAAGAAAATGTATGGTCGCACTTACATGGGGACTTTCAGAACCACCTTTATCATCGATGAAACGGGCGTAATTGAAGATGTTTTCACACCTAAACAAATCAAGGTGAAGGAACATGCGGAACAAATTCTTGCCAAGGCAGAAAAAGAATAGGTAATATAACAACTCTCGAATTGAAAAGAATTTCTGGCAAGGTGAGGCAGCAACTCATTGCAAATGCTGCGACATACGAGTGTCGGGAGTTTATTGCCAACGACCCATCTTGCTTCATGCATCAAGTATCCGGTGAACGGAACCAAGAAACGATGGCGTTTATCGCCTCTTGTCTGAGCTATGGCTCGCGAGCAGTTTTTATGCCTAAAATAAGTTTTCTGTTGGAGGCGGCTTGCGGAGAACCTCATGATTGGGTAAGAACTGGAGCTTTTCTGAATGATATTCCCGATGACTTCGAGTGTTTTTACCGGTTGTACACGAATCACACCATGGTGGACTTCTTCCAAGCTCTGCGCGAGATGTTTCTGAAATACGGCAGCCTGCGATCGTATGTGGAAGGTTATGGACGCCGGAAATACGCTTCCCACACTGCCACTTGTGAGAAAATGCAAGGCATAGATGCAGTGGAGAGTCTTTGCAGCTTCTTTTCCGCTCGCCAAATCAAGGGCATGGTGCCCCAAAACACACGGTCTTCTTGTAAGCGTTTGTGTATGTTCTTGCGCTGGATGGTACGTCAGCCATCAGCTGTTGATTTGGGAATTTGGGGCGATTTCATCGATAAAAAGACATTAATCATTCCTCTCGATACGCATGTCTTCCAACAAGGTGCGAGATTGGGTCTCATCGAGGGAAAGTCCATCAATATGACTGCGGCAAGGCAACTTACGAATAAGTTGGCACGAGTCTTTCCGGATGATCCGTTGAAAGGCGATTTCGCGCTTTTCGGAGCAGACGTGAATGGCTGATAAGGACTATGCGAGGATAAAGCTATGGCACAAAAAACGTTGAAAGAGAAAACGGCAAAAGGTCTGTTTTGGGGGGCTGTAAACAATGGCTCCATGCAGGTGCTCAATGCTGTTATCGGAATTTTTCTCAGTCGCATCCTTACCACTTCCGACTATGGTTTGGTGGGAATGTTGGCTATTTTCACCGCAGTGGCAGCTGCCTTGCAAGAGAGTGGGTTTACTTCGGCGTTGGCAAATCTGGAAAAAGCCACCGACAACGATTATAATGCCGTGTTTTGGTTCAGCACCTTTGTGAGTTGGGGCTCTTATCTCCTGCTTTTCTTTTGCGCCCCACTCATTGCCGACTTCTTTCATCATACCGAGCTCGTCGATTTATCGCGCTTTATCTTTGCCACACTGCTGTTTTCGGCTGTTGGGACGGCTCCAGCGGCATATCTTTTCAAGAATCTCATGGTGAGAGAAACTGCCCTCTTGCGCATCACTTCACTGCTTGTGTCGGGCATGGTCGGTATCATTCTCGCGTTGAAGGGTTATGCCTATTGGAGTTTGGCTTGGCAACAAATGCTTTATATTTCCCTGACAAGTCTCGGTCGCTTTTTCCTTGTTCCGTGGCGACCGTCTTTCAAGATTGATTTTAAGCCCATTTGCAGGATGTTCTCTTTCAGTTATAAAATCCTTATTACAACCATCGTGAATACAATCAGCCAAAATTTCCTGACAGTCATCTTCGGACGTCTCTATCCGGCTGCGGCTGTGGGAAACTTCACGCAGGCTTTCAAGTGGGATACCATGGCGAGTACTTTTGTTTCCGGAACGACAGGACAGGTAGCGCAACCAATTCTCGTGGAAGTGAACAGCAATCGCGAACGGCAGGTGAACGTTTTTCGCAAGATGCTTCGTTTTACGGCCTTCCTTGCCTTTCCTGCCATGTTCGGATTGGCGATGGTCGCGCATGAGTTTATTGTTGTTTTGGTGTCTGAGAAGTGGGTCGGCAGTATTCTCCTGCTGCGGATTTTGTGTGTCAGTGGTGCTTTTCTGCCTTTTTATACCTTATACCAAAACCTGATAATCAGTCGTGGAAAATCCGATATATACATGGTTTGCACCATCGCTTTGATAGTGCTGCAAATAGGATTGATGATGGTTTGTTACGCCAAAGGCATTGTTTTCATGGTCAGTGTCTATACGGTGGTGAGTGTTCTTTGGCTGTTTGTTTGGCAATATTTCGCACATCGTGCAATAGGTGTGCGACTTTTGGATGTGATGCTCGACATCTGTCCTTATCTTTTCATTACGTTGGCAGTGATGTCAGCAACCTATTTCCTTACGATATCCGTTTCCAATCTGATAATTCTTCTCTTACTTCGGATTGTTTTAGCGGCAGTGCTTTATTTTATGGTGATGAAACTTTGCGGTTCTAAGATGCTTGCAGAATGTATGGAATATCTACGTGGGAAAAAGGGCTAACGATACATTTGCAATTGCATGATGGGGTAGAGTGCGGCACGTAAGATTCTGATGAATCCTTTGCCGTTGGTATGAAACAATTTTTGGTAGTTCTTGATGCAGTGGTATTGTAAACGCAGGAAATCCGTCCATCCCTTAGCGATTTCCAGTTCCATGATTTTGATGGCTTCTTTAAGATCCGGGCTGTGGGAAACGATGTCTCGCATTAGTTGGAGCTTTGCTGAGAATAGCGGACTTACCTTTTGTTTTGTTTCTCGATAATTTTTGCATCCCCAAAGCAGATTGTTCATGGCGTTTTTCCAAGTCGGAAGGCTTCTGCTATAGTCGGTATAAGTGGTTGCCGATGAGTGTCTGCGAAAATTTACAAGTACTTTATCGATGAAAACGATACTCTCCTTCCCTGCGGCAACAATCGAAAGAACTGCATCGTACATGGAGTAGCGATAAATCGAGTGATCAATGCAGGGCAATTCTTCCAACAATTCGCGCCTGAAGAGCAGCGTGTGCCCCGGCAATCCCAAGAACATCATGCGCAAAATGTTTACGTTTCGTTTCCGATGGTCGAAGAATGCAAACGAACCATCGGTTGAAAAAGGGCGCGAAAGTCCGCTACAAAGTAGTTTTCCCTCTATCGCTCTCATCTGTAGCTCAATTTTGTTCAATTCCCAGATGTCGTCTTGATCAGCCGTAGCAATGAAATCACCTTCAGAACGCTTCATTGCCGATAGGAAGTTGCCGTTGACTCCGTGTTTTTCTTCATTCTTGAAAACTTTTATCCTTGCGTCCTTTCTCGCGTATTCTTTCAGAATGTTTTGCGTTTCATCGGTCGAACCATCGTCTTGGACAATAATTTCATGCACCGGGCAGGATTGTCGCAGAATGGAATCTAATTGTTCACGGATAAATCTTGCACCATTGTATGTGCACATTACGACTGATATCTTTGCGTTAGCTTTCATTTTTTACAGATAGAGATAATCGATAAGGAGGAAAGCGTTGTAAACCATTAAGTAGGTCGTTAGCAAAAAGAGAGTGATGCGTAAGCCTCGTTCCGGTTTTCCATGAGTTGTTTTTAATAAAAACGCGATGTTTATGGGGATGACGTAAATCCAATGAGCCGACATGATATAGACTTCAGGAATTCCAAAGCCCAATCCTATGTGCAGTATCATATCCAAAGTGGCAAAAGAAAGTACCATCCATAATAGTTTGCTGTGTCTGCCACACCATATTCCACCGATGAACAGGAGTAAAATCAAACCTTCCGCGACATAATTCCATATCCAATCATAGCTTATAATGACCGGACGACTTACCAATACATCTTCCAAGGTGTGTTTTTGATGTAGTTGTATGGATTCTCCGAAAAGATTTTCTATCACCGTTTTCCATCTTGGGGTGGTAACATCTGTCCACATGAGAAATCCTTTCTTGCTAATGGGTTTTCCGGTGTGCAGATTTGCGGGTTTCTGTGCTTTGGCTTTCAATACCACTTTACGGTGTTCGCGCCAACGTTCTTGGAATGAATGGGCTATCTCCGCGCTGTCTTTCAAAGTCGTTGTGTCCTTAAACGCTGCAAACATTCTCTCCTTTTCCGCCCTTACTCTCATGGCTTGTTTGTGTTTGCGCTCCTTTACCGAATCGTTCACATACGTTTTATATTCCCAACTCCCAAATTGCCACAGCAATGCCGCCGGTAAAAGTACTGCCACGATGAGATTTGCCGGACGAAAGAACGATTTTCCGCGTGTGAACAGGTTGGCAATAAACACTTTCAGTCCATTGTTCAACGATATTCCTGCAGTAATGAGAAAGAGCAGTATGGTTTGCCCTTTCTTCATTCGTTCTCCGTTCTTGATTTGTTTGCCGGCAATGTAAATCGTGAGTAGAAGCATGAACAGCGAGAGGATGAAGTGGTCGGGACTAACGGCTGCTACCATGATGTGTGCGAAGGAGAAAAGCAGGAATGAAAGCATGAAAGCGTCATTCCGCGCGATACCAATCAATTCTCTACATATTCTCGTCAAGATGATGAAAGCGTAGAAACTGCTTGCAATCAAAATGAAAGCCACGGTGAATTGGACGAAATTGATGCCCGTTGTCATCATCAACCAGTGATTAATGATATAAGCCGGATAGTAGAAAAATGCCAATAACGGATGTCTGTGCACATCAAATCCGGTGTACCAGTCGGAAACCACGCAATAAGTGAGGGGATCGAAGCCGGACAGATGGAAGTTTCTGACAAAGAGTTTGTAATAGTTTTCGGCGGGTTGGGAGAACTTTGGATAATAGCGGATAATTACCAAAGCATTGAGGAGTATCTGCCACAACAGGAACACTGCACCGGCGACGCGCTCGTCTTTCTTTATTTTCAGAAAATCAAATGCTTTCATATCAGATATCCGATGATTAGTCCTCCGTTGTAAGCCCACAGCCAAATGGTCAGCAAAGTTATGATGAGTCTGAATGTTCTGCGTGGCGCGTCTGCTAAAACTCTCGTAAGATAGGCGTATGCTATCGGAACGATGAAGATCCAACCCGTTGTCATGATATATACTTCGTTGATGCCGAAGCCAAGTATCAGATGTAGCGTTACATCGCAGGCGAAACTAAGTAGAAGCATTTGGAAAAAGCGCTCTTTTATCGCGATGAAACCGCCGAAAATGAAGAGCAGGACGATAATACCCTCTATGATATAAAATAGGATACTTTCGTATTCAACGAATATAGGTCTGTCCCATGAGACATCTTTCAAGAGGTACTTTCGGTGGAGTTGTATGGATTCTCCAAAGAAGTTCTCAACTATGGTTTTCAATCTCGGAGTTGAGATGTCCATAAGCTTTCCGATGCCTTCCTCACTCATCTTCTTGCCGGTATGCTCCTTCAACCATTTGGTGCGTTGTTCGGCATAATTGCTCACCTTCTTTGGATTTTTTTGTTTGCTTTTTACCTCTATTTGTTGAATGACCTCTTTCTGTGGCACTTCCAAAGCGTAATATTGCCATTGCTGAATGGCAACCAGCAAAGCCACCGGCAGGACAATTCCCAAGAGAATGTATCTGGGATGGAAAAACTTTCGCCCATTCGTGAATAATCCGGCGAGGAGCGTCTTTGCACCATTCGATGTTGCCATGCCCGCTGTAAAGAACAGTAATACAGCCGATTGCCAAGGCTTTAGCAGACTGCGTTGTCTTATTTTCATGCCACAGATATAGAATGTCATCAAGAGCAGCATGAGCGAAATGATGAAATGGTCGGGTACCATGGTGGGAATCATTACGTGTCCGAACGAAAACATCAGTAAGGTGAGCAGCGTGGCATCGAAACGGCTCACCTCAATCACTTCCCTAAGGATGCGATACATGAACAAAACCGCATAAAAACTCGACAGTATGATGACAACCGCCATGAGGAAAACGGCAAAATTGGTACCCGTCTGTCCGATGAGCCAGTGATTGAGCACATACATTGGATAGAGAAGAGTAAGGAAAAGTGGGTGGCGCGCGGTCTCAAAATGAATTCGCATTCCGGAAATGGTAATCCACGACCAATTATCGTAGCCGGACATTCTGAAATTCTTTGAGAATATCGTCCAAAATCCATTGTGTGCCCCCATCGTATATACACCGTAATGGCTTTGGATAAGCAGCGCGTTGAACGCGACGAATATCAAGAGCAGCGTCAGTGCTGGCCAACGCTCTTCGCGTTTCACCTTAAAGAGTTTTAAAACAGACATTTTTCAAAATCCAATTAACTTTGCAAAGATACAAAATATCCATCGTCCGGACATCGTAAAATCAGACAAAAACGGAAAATTCCGAATGATAGCCACCTCTTTCCTACACGAAGGTCTCTCCTTTTAGCTTGAGTTGGTATGGAATTTTTCTTTTTTTCGGATGCCGCGCTTTTCATTCGTGATTTAATTCTTCCTGTTCCGAAAGCCAAAATTCTTTGTTAATGATCGTGAAAAACGATGTCTTGTATGCTCATCGATTTGGTCAGAGTTTTCCATGAAATAGATATGAAAACTCAACAGTTTCTTTAAGTAACCTGCTGAAAAGGCAAAAAAAATTCATTAAAACGCGAAATAAACTCGGCAAAAATCGATTCTGAAGTTGCTAAAACTTACTTTTGGAAATGTAAAAGGTAAGCTTTTGCCTTCCATTTCCTTAGCTTTTGCCTTGTAAAAGGTAAGCTTTTGCCAGACGATGCATTGCCAAATAGGTTGTTTGTGCTGATAATCAGACAGTTATGATATATGTAGATTTTTCGTGTTTTTTCAACCATTGGAAAGGTTCTTTGAGAATATGCGAGTCGTGAGGTTAAGAAGTGTAAAAGTTTCCTTCGTTTTATTGTATTTAAAAACGGAGTTTTGCTCTTTTGGTTGAGAAGAAAATGAAAGCCGGTCTCCAACCAATTCTCCTGCTTTCATCGCTTATTCCGCTTGAACACCTTGGCTACTTTTCGGCAGGCATTACTTCTTTTTTAGGAAAGTTCTGACCAAAATGAAATTAATGGGGACGCAAATGCAGAATACCGGTAGCATGGCAATTTGCTTTTTCATGCCCATCCAGAGGAAGAGAGATAACAATCCGGTTTGCAAAAGATAGTTTACAAGGTGGGAAAAGGCAAAGCCCGCTCCTCGTCTTGCTGTTGCTTTCACCTTAAAAGTGTAACTCGTAGATGCAAAATAATTGAAAACAAAACTAATGACATATCCGATCGTGTTGGAGATTCTGGGTTCAATCCAGTTGATTAGTAACAGATAAATTGCGTATTGCAAGGTAGTGGCAATGATTCCCACAATTCCGAAACGCACGATTTCATCGAATTTTTCTCGATTTCTTTTTCTGAATGGTTGAAAAAACGACTCATCGGCTTCGCGAAGCAGATGGCGGTCGCCTCTGCTGTCGCCAAAGGCTGCCAATTTATAGGAATGTCGATAGGGAAAGATTTGCAGAAGCCGTTTCAATTTCTCTTTCCCATAACAATTCTTGGTGAGGAAGTTCCCGGTTATGTAATCCAAACGGATATCAATCTGTGTGCCTTCCACCTTCACCTTGTCGCCAAACTCTTTGAAGAAAGGGCGCACCCAATTTTCTATGCTTGCCGTGATGATGATAACGCTGTCGCCGTTGTTTATGGCTTTTCTGATGGTTTCCAATCCTTTCGGGCGCATGATGCCTTGCCGGTGAATGGCGAAATTCTCGCAATGCGCATTGAACTCCCCGATAGACATGTCTTTGAAAAACCACGAGAAAACTTTTTGCTTCGCTTTCCAGTTCGGATATAATCTCAATTTCATGAGAAGGAGGATGGGGGAGAATAGGAAAAAACCGCAAAAGGTTTTCCTATATCCGTACACATACTCAATAAACTCGATGAATGTGTCCTTTTTTGTGAGTGTTCCGTCAAAGTCGAATGCGTAAACTTTCATCTTACAATTGGTAAATAATGATGAGGAAAGTCAAACCGAAGCCCAATACGATAAGTTGGATAAAACGATCGCGCAGTATTACCTTCGTAGGGTCTCCGCTTTTCTTGTCCACCACAGCAATTTGAATGTATCTGAGCAATCCCAAGAGTACGAATACGCTCGTCAGATATAATTTATCGGTATGGAAATTGGCTACAACTTCCGGACTCATCGTGTACATGATGTAGCACACCAAAGTAACGCTTGCCGTGATGGTGATGGCTTGATTGATGAAAGTGAGGTTGTACCTGCTCGTGTTCTTGCGTGGGGCTTTGCCTGTCTCGTTCATCCTGAGCACGTCATCGCGCCTTTTCGCGAACGATAGGAAAAGCATCAGGAGGAAGGTCATCAGCACAATCCATTTGCTCAGTCCGATACCGGTGGCAAGTCCACCGGCGAAGAGTCGGAGAACAAAACCAAACGCTATCACGCAGACGTCGATGATGGCATGTTGTTTCAGCACTAAGCAGTAAGCAATGTTCAATATCCAATAAAAAAAGATAACTCCTGCCACTTCCGCCCCATGTTCAGGCAGCAAGAGCAACGTAAGCATCGACAGAATGACCATCGATAGCATGATGAGGTAGCCTTGTACCACGCTGATGGCTCCTGAAGCCAGCGGACGTTTGCATTTCACCGGATGTCGCTTGTCGTCCTTTAGGTCGATGATGTCGTTGAGGCAGTAAATGGATGAGGCGATGAATGAAAACGACAAGACAACTATAAAACCGGCATATAGCGCGTCCGGTTTCAGAAGTGCTCCACCGAAAAATATCGGAAGAAGCACAATCGTGTTTTTTATCCATTGCTTTGGGCGGATTAATCGGAATAAATCTATCATAATATCCTCCTCTTTATGGGTTTAACGGCTGCTTCTGTCAGCTTGTGCAGCAACCATGCCATCGGCAAGGCTATAACGGTAACCAAAAGGAATTTTACCCAATAGCTCCAACCGAATGGTTCAATGTAAATTAAAATGAAATGATGATGAATGAGATATAGTTCCAAACTGATGGAACCGAAAAAGAAACATGCTTTCCGAATGAGTCTTGATGTTTTCCTTAGCAATCCGGCGAGAATGATAATGCCGGATATGGTGAGGGGAATATAGAGCATACGTTCCAAGAATAGTGGAAACCTTCCGTGTTTTACCTGTTCCAAATAGATGCAGGCGGCGAGTGTTCCGATGAAAGCGATGAGGATTAACCAGATTGCCGAACTTTCAATGCGTTTGTTTTCCTTTACAGCCGCTCCCATGTTGATGCCTAAAAAATAGATAGGGATTCTGCTCCAGAATATTTCTAAGTGTTGCACTGTATCGTGAATGGGGGTAACATATTGCACGATGACGCACCATGCCATCATCAACGCAGGAAGCCAGCGATATGTGGGATGCTTGATGATGAGTCGCAGGTAAGCCGGCGTGAACAAATACAGCATCATCGTTGCCGGGATGTACCAAAATGTAAGTTCGCCGTTCAGCCAAAAATCCCAATTGATGGTAATATCTCCGATTAAATCGATGAAATTCTTGCTATGTCCGCCATGTCTTACAATGTCAGACCAAAGCATGTCCGGAACGTAATATGCCGTTGCGACAATCAACCACGTGGGGTAGATGCGAAAAAGTCTTTTCAGATAGAATGTGTGCGTGGATGAATCCTTTGCCCATGAATACCACAATCCGATGCCACTGAGAAAGAAAAACATATCAACACCGATGTTTCCCATTCTGCGAAGTCCGAAAAACAAATCGTTTCTCGGTAAACCGACATGAAAAAGTATGACGAAGATAATTGCAAGCCCCATAAGCTCGCCTCGATAATTGCTGATGTTGCCAAGTTCTATGCCACTCTGTTTCATTTTAGTTTCGGGGATGGGATGTGTTTCGTCAATTCTTTGAACAGCCATGCTATACAGATGGATGTGATGATATACAATAAGAGTCCTGTCCAGTAATCTCCTGTGCGCGATATGGGGATGATTACCTTTCGGGTGATGGGGTGTGAAATAAACAATGCTGCCGAGATGCTTCCTATCCATGAGAGTTGGTTGAGCAACCACCGATGAAAGGTGGAAAAGAATGTCGCGCGACTGATGTGTTTCACGAAATATATTGCGGCGATGCATACAAATGCCGGTACAAAGAACCAACTGTTCCGATTGAGACTTAAAATGTAAATCCCCAAAACTGCCAAGATGGTCCACAGCGGATATAGTCTTGGATTGGCGTTCTTTACGTGTCTGGCATAAAGAAGTCCCATACAGAAGGGCAATATCCCCCCGACACAGTTATATCTCCAACGATTCAGTGCCTCACCATCAGGCTCGCATGCCATTTGAATGGCGGTACTAAGAACCATCAGTCCTACTGCCCATCCCCAATGCCGCTTGTAGAGGAAAAGACGATATACGATATAGAGTTGAAACATTAAGCCGAAGAACCAATAAGGACCCGGCCAGATAATCTTGTCAGGGTGAGGTAAGATGTTGTTGAATAGTCCTAATTGAGCGATTATGTCAAGAACGGCATAATGATGTCTTCCCGGAGTGATGGCATCGATGAGGATAAAGGCTGCAAATCCCACAATCATTAGACGGAAAAGTTTTTTCCAATGGTATTTAATAAATTCGAGAGTAGTGGGCTCGGCGTGTTTGTCGCGGTTGTATAATTCATATTTTTGCACCAAACCATAGGCTGAAAGAAACAAGAAAATAGGGACTCCGTAATGTCCGAAGAAAGACATGACATGAAAGAAAATGAGGTTTGTCCATTCCGAAGTCATGATTTTACTCAGCTCGTCCACATTGTTTTGAAAGTATTGGTACTCGTTTTCTTTTACGATGGGTGCGAGCCAATGACAATAATTGTGAAGAATAATGCCTAAGATGGCAATTCCTCGCATGGCGTTGCATTCTGTTTTACTAAGCAATGTTTCTGCGGTCAAATTATTGTTAGTTGTTTTTATCTCTTCCATACTTTACTTATTGCGATTCGATGGGGCGTATGAAACGTTATCGTTTCTTATCTGTTGTCTTGCCATGCTTGGCGACTAAATCATCGTAGTTGGTCTTGTTTTTCAAGATTCTCGGTCGAAGCTCATTATATTCCGGACTTAAAACATCGTATTCAGCACGATAATATTTTGTGTTAATTCCCGCCAAATGGAGCAAGAGGTAAGGCAGGGCATCCGTCATGAAGCGTTTGTCTTTGGCTTTTCTTATCTTTTGAACCGTATCCGGGTGTTTTGCCGCGAATTTCGGTGAACAATAAATCCAAAAAGGCACCTCAAACTCATAGTGAGCAAGGTCGTAATCTATCGCTGCGGAATGGTTACGACAGATAAAACCTCGATTGTCTTCGTAACATTCCTCACCATGGTCGGGCATATAGATGACCACCGCTTCTTGATTCTCAAAGCGACGAATGATTTGGTCCACGATGGAATCGTTGTAAAGAACCGCATTATCGTAATGTGCGAGCATAAAACGATGCTTTTTGATTAAGTCTGACCGTTTTTCCGCATAGTCGTTAGCGTTAAAATGATGTCGATCTTTAGGATAACGGAGCTTGTATGATACATGTTGCCCGATGAGATGGAAGATAATCAAATTGTGTTCCTTGTTCTTTTGGCTCAATGTTTTATCGTAATCCTCGAGCAATCCCTCATCGAACTTGTGCAATTTGGTGTTTCTTGTGTCGAACATCGCCTCTGAGAGCTCGGGATGATTCAGGAAAAAGCCCCCACTAAAGTCATAAACAGCTTCTTTGGCTTGTGGCAAGAACTGATTGGTTATGAACGAAACGTGATAGCCTGCTTTGCGGAAGATTTGCGGGAACAGCGGATAATCGCACCATTCGCCTTTTTGACCTATGACATGCAGGGAAAAAATGTTCTTGAAGACGAAGCTGGTGAGATTCCATGGCGACACGACATCGGTGAACGGAATGAGCCTACCTGATTTCTCACGCTCTACTTGGCGAGGTGTTGTCTTCATGAAATAACCATACTGTTGAGAGTGATGACGTCCCATGCTTTCCCCGATAATCAGCACGATGTTGGGAGTTGTGAAAGCGCAACTATCCACTCTGACATTGCCTTTCGCCTCGATGAGTCTGTCGATTTGTTGGGATGCCAAATGGTTTGCAAAAATGCTGAAGACAAGTCTGTAAACCGGCAGATAGAATTGCGCACAATCAGGTCTTGTCAGTTCGTGCTCCACCTTTCCGATGGAATTCATTGAGAACATCCGTATCATTTCCCGTTTGTTGTGCGCCGAACTGCAACCCGACCAAATGAGGATGCACAGTGTTAGCCCTCCAAAAAAGGGGCGGATGCGTTCAAACACATGGTTCGTCCGGTCGAGAAAGCTCTTTATCTTATCCGGAAATTGTCGCTTGAACACCGGCCACAGTGAAATAAGTATGTGGAAAAGGATAATCAGAAGAATGAGTCCGATACCGGAATAGAGCACATCGCCCGTGATATAGCTGTTAAGAAACTCTGTAGCTTCTCGCTTGTTGGTCTCTCCTGCCAGTAGCAACATGGAGGGGTTGAGAGTCGATTGAAACTTATCCCAACAAAAAAGGTCGATAATTGTAGTTGTATAGGCAACCACGTAGAGGACACCTGCTATCCACCGGCGGACTTTTTGGGGAAAACACGTCAGGAAAAGACAGACGATATAGAGGTCGAGGAATAGCTCCTGCCAAAGATTATCGTAAACTCTCGCGTCCGGATTGTTCTTTGGGAGTTCGCCAAACGATACCACGATGGCAAGTAAGGACATGAAGAAAAAGAACGAAGCATTTTGCTTTATGGGCAGAAACACTTTGCTCAGCATGTTTCCAATCAATCTTATGGTTTTCATCCGCTCAATGAACTTTGATGCAAAGTTAGTGCAAATAATTCATATTCCATCATTTTACACTTTGAATTAACGCCTATGTGCAAATCGTGTAGGCTTTCTTTACATCGTCAATGATTTCGTTCGGCACGCAATCGCCTATGGGTTTGCCCATTTTTATTCGCTCTCTTATCTCTGTGCTGCTGATATTTATGAGTTGCGAGTTGAGCAGAGAAACGTTACTTGGTAGTTCATTTTTATCGATTTCATCGCCTTTTCTCGGATAAATGGTTATGGAATAATTTGCCAAGATGTCCTCGTGGCGATACCACTTGTTGAAAGCTTTCCAATTGTCCCCGCCAATGAGCAGTGAGAAATGATGATTGGGGAAATCTTCGGAAAGCCGTTGCAGCGTGTTCCATGTATAAGATGGTTTCGGAAGTTGAAATTCGTAGTTGCAGGCGATGATTTTCGGCAGATTACCCAATGCTTTTTCCACCATCCGTAAGCGCATTTTGTCGTCTAAAAGCGCATTGTTTCGTTTCAATGGGTTTTGTGGCGACACCATCAGCCATACCTCATCCAAGTGTTTCTGTCGCAGAAACGCTTTGGCAAGTGCGATGTGTCCGTTGTGTATCGGATTGAACGAGCCACCGAAAATCCCTATGTTCATTTATGTTTCGAGAAAGTTTTTAATGAGTAGATAGGCTTCTCTTTTTGCTTCTTTCAAGACATCGTTCACGATAATATGGTCGAATTTATCGGCAAAAGTGAGTTCATATTCTGCTTTTGCAAGTCTGTTTTCAATCGCTTCCCGAGAGTCGGTTTGTCTGCCCTCAAGTCTTTTTCGCAGTTCGGCAAGCGATGGCGGTTGAATGAAGATGCTCAAAGCCCTGCTTGCGTAATATTTCTTGATGTTGCATCCACCTTTCACATCCACGTCGAACACTACATTTTGTCCCACTGCTGATTGTTCTTCCACCTGAGATTTCAATGTTCCATAGAATCGGTCGGTATATACTTCCTCGTATTCAAGAAACTCGTTGTTTTCGATTTTCTTCCTGAATTCATCGGGTGAAATAAAGATGTATTCAACACCATTCTTTTCCGTTCCGCGCGGTGCCCGTGTGGTGCAGCTGATGGAGAAAACCAAGTTTAGTTCCGGATGCTTTTCCATCAGCCACCTGACAATTGTGCTTTTCCCGGCTCCCGAAGGTGCGGAAATGACAACCAGTTTTCCCGGTGTGGAGTGTGATTTGTTGGTTTTCATGTTGAGTCTTTATAATGCGTTGAGCACCTGTTCTTTGATTTGTTCCAGTTCGTCTTTCATCTTTACCACGATGTTTTGCATTTCCGCCTGATTGCTTTTCGAACCCGTCGTATTGATTTCGCGACCCATCTCTTGAGCGATGAAACCGAGTTTTTTGCCTATTCCTCTTCTGTTTTCCTGCATGGTCTCGCGGAAGTATTTCAGATGGTTGGTCAGTCGTTGGCGTTCCTCGCTGATGTCCAGTTTCTCTATGTAATAGATAAGTTCCTGTTCGAGTCGGTTTTTGTCGTAGTCGATGGTTGGAATCTGCTTCAATCCCTCGATGATTCTGTCCTTTATCTTTGGTACTCTACTTTCTTCGTATGGTTCTATGCTTTTAAGTAAAGCCTCGATGTTATCGATTTTTTCATTAAACTTCTTCTGTAGTGCGGCACCCTCTTGTGCTCTGAACGCCGTCAGCTGGTTAATTGCCTCTTCGATGGCAGTCTTTGCCGAAGCCCATTCCTCTTCCTCGAGTACCTCCACCTCGGTTTTGGTGGTTACATCGGGCAGGCGGAGCAGTGTTGCAATCCAGTCTTGAGGTTCGGGAATGTTGGTTTGCGCAACGATGGTTTTAAGTTGTCGATAATAATCCTCCACCAATTTTGCATTAATGGGGGCGGCATCCAAAACGGAATCCTTCTCCACCCACAGCGAGAAGTCTATCTTTCCCCGCTCCAATTGTTTTGAAACAAGTTGCCTTATCTCCATTTCCTTTTCTCTATATAGGGGGGCAATGCGAGTGGATAGGTCGAGATTTTTGCTGTTGAGCGATTTTATTTCAACATTGATTTTCTTTTCTTTGTAGGTTACGACTGCCTTTCCGTAGCCTGTCATGGATAGTATCATAGGCTTGTTGAGTTTTATTTTGTCGCTGCAAATGTACGAAAAAGGCTTGGAAATACCAAAAAGAGTGTTTCAAACCTCTGACCCGCTCAATCGACTGCTCTTCGTTTCTATCCCCGAATTTCATGTTTGGTCTATCAGGTATCCCTCGTTGCGCGTTGGAATAAAGGCTGATTTTTCCACGATCCTTTGTTTTATGCTTCTTTGAAGACCTTTGGGCAGGAATAAGACAAGTGTTCCTTTTCAAGACGGCGAGAACGAAACGTGAGTTTGAAGTTGAAACAATGACTTTTTTAATGCTGCATGGAGACGACATTATGGAAGTCAAAAAGAACGTGTTTTCAATCAAAAAAATGCAATCTGTAAGTTGTTGATAATCAAATGTATATGAATGGCATTTTAAAAGCTTAGCTTTTGCCTTCCAAAAGCTTAGCTTTCGCCTTCCAAAAGCTTAGCTTTTAAAATGCAAAAGCTTAGCTATTGCAAATCAATGGCTGATAATCGCAAATTTGTTTGTTGTTTTTTGTGATGAATTAGGCGGGAAATCGTATCATCGGGAAGCCTCCTCTAAGCTCGTGCACCATGCAAGTAGCGAGTTGTTTTCCGGAGCTTTGCCGGAATAATGTTCTACCATTGATGGGAATGCTCTATTGGAAGATGCCGGTATCGTTCCGGAAAATTAATGCGTTCATAGCTTCAATTCATCATAAAGTGGTGATTGAAAGTCATGAAAGTCTGCCGAATATGGAGCTTTCACAACTCTTTGAATATCGAAAATAAACACAATGAGTTTTAATTTGTTCTATATAAGGTGTGAATATTCAAAATTTAGCACTATCTTTGCATATCATAACACGTCCCCCGGATGACAATAAGCCTTGTCAGTTGGGTGGAAACATTGTGAATAAGGAGTAAGAAAATGTCTTGTATATTAAACATAGAAACCAGCACCAATGTGTGCTCGGTGGCATTGAGTGAGAACGGAGCGTGCATATTTCATCAGGAAGATCACGACGGACCGAACCATGGAGAGAAACTCGGAACATTCGTAGATGAGGCGTTGTCGTTTGCCGACAGCCATGCCATTCCCGTGGATGCCGTGGCGGTGAGTAGCGGTCCGGGCTCTTACACCGGCTTGCGCATAGGCACGTCTATGGCAAAAGGAATTTGCTATGGCTTTGGCATAAAGCTCCTTGCCGTGCCCACGTTGGAACTACTTTGCGTGCCCGTTTTGCTTCATCATGCGGAATTGGAGCCTAACGCCTTGCTGGTTCCGATGATTGATGCTCGCCGAATGGAAGTCTATGCCCAAGTGTTCGATCGCGCGTTGAAAACTGTTCGCCCGATTCAAGCGGACGTTGTGGATGAAAATACGTATAAGGAATATCTTGACCGTGCGCCGGTTTATTTCTTTGGCAATGGAGCCGAGAAGTGCATGGACACAATCAATCACCCCAATGCCCACTTGATAAAAGGTATAGAACCCCTTGCGAAGAACATGATGCCACTGGCTGAAAAGCGAATGGCAACGGAACAATATGAGGACGTTGCTTATTTCGTGCCGATGTATCTGAAGGATTTTGTGGCAAAAAAAGCGAAACCGCTGCTGTGAGAAAATAAAAATCGTGTTTGTGGAGAATGGAACGGAAAGGCAGCGCATCGAAAAGTCATGACGCAACGTGGAGAACACCTCCGGCTGAGAGCACTTCGGTTCGTTTCTCCCATTCAAAATAAAACAAATGTACCAATGAAAATTGAAGGTTTGGATTATAACACCCAACGAGAGAAATTAGTGTTGCCCGAATACGGAAGGGAAGTTCAAGACATGGTGAACTTCTGCGTGAAACTTCCCACCAAGGAAGAACGACAGCGTTGTGCGGAAACCATCATCTCCATCATGGACAGGATGAATCGTCAGAATCAGGAGAACAACGACCACGTTCAAAAGTTGTGGGATCATTTGGCACTGATGGCAGATTTTAAGTTGGATATTGATTATCCATTCGACGTTACACAGGTAAAGAAGATGTCTTCACGACCGGAGCCGATGAAATATCCCATGTCGAAAATCCCGGTGCGCCATTATGGGAAAATGATGTTCGAGATGTTTGAAAAGCTGAAGAACATGGAGGAAGGCGAAGAGCGCAACGAACTTATTTGCATCATAGCCAACCAAATGAAACGTTCCCTGATGCAGTGGGGGCACGGCTCATCCGATAATGAGAAAGTGGCTTCCGATTTAGCACACTACACCGATGGAAAGGTGCAGTTGGATTTGGATACGTTTCGTTTCGAGAAGATTAACGCGCGCGATTTGATGCCAACACGCAATAACAAAAAGAAACGATAGGTATGGAGTCCTTTATCATAGAAGGCGGACACCGCTTGTCCGGAACAATCATGCCTCAAGGCGCCAAGAACGAAGCTTTGCAGGTGATTTGCGCTACTTTGTTGACTTCGGAGGAAGTGATTATTCGCAATGTTCCGAATATCCTCGATGTCAATAACCTCATTAAGTTGTTGAAAGAAATTGGTATGAAGGTGAACCGGCTCGCGCCGAATGATTATTCATTTCAGGCAGCCAACGTTAATCTTGACTTTCTCGAAAGCGAGGAATTTGTAAAGAAAGCGGCTTCACTTCGTGGCAGCGTGATGCTCTATGGCCCCTTGTTGGGTCGTTTCGGCAAAGCCACCATCACTCGTCCGGGAGGCGACAAGATTGGGAGACGACGTTTGGATACCCATTTCTTGGGCTTTCGAAAACTTGGCGCGCGCTGTGTGTATGTTGAACAAAGAAACATTTACGAGTTGATGGCGGATAAACTCAAAGGAACAGATATGCTGCTTGATGAGGCTTCAGTAACAGGAACGGCAAACATCATCATGGCATCGGTGCTGGCAGAAGGCAAAACTACCATTTACAATGCCGCTTGCGAACCTTATATCCAACAGCTGTGCCGCTTGCTCAACGCAATGGGGGCGAAAATCAGCGGTATCTCCAGCAATCTGCTGACCATTGAGGGCGTAAAAGAACTGCGTGGAGCCGACCATCGTGTTCTTCCCGACATGATAGAGGTGGGCTCGTTCATCGGAATGGCTGCCATGATTGGCAACGGAATCAGGATAAAGAATGTTTCCATAAGCGATTTGGGAATCATTCCCGATGCGTTCCGCAGATTGGGAGTGCGCATTGAAGAAGAAAACGATGACCTGATTATTCCGCGTCAGGAACATTATGTCATTGATACTTTTCTCGATGGTACCATTATGACCATCTGCGATGCTCCATGGCCCGGACTGACACCCGACCTTATCTCGGTTCTCCTTGTCGTAGCTACACAAGCAAGAGGCAGCGTGCTCTTCCATCAGAAGATGTTTGAAAGTCGGTTGTTCTTCGTGGATAAACTTATCGACATGGGCGCGCAGATCATTCTCTGCGATCCGCACCGTGCCGTGGTGGTGGGGCACGACAATTCACGCACACTGAGAGCCGGACGAATGTCAAGCCCTGATATCCGTGCCGGCATTGCATTGCTCATCGCAGCACTTTCGGCAAAGGGAACGAGCAGGATAGACAATATTGTACAGATAGACAGAGGGTATGAGAATATCGAATCCCGACTGAACGCACTCGGAGCGCATATCCGACGCGTGGATATTTGTTAAATCTCTTGACCGACGACATGATAAAACGAGAGGACGTATATAAGATAGGTGTATTGGGGAAACCTCATGGCGTGCGTGGAGAACTACAATTCCGCTTCACCGATGATGTCTTCGACCGAGTTGAAGCTCAATATCTGGTGTTGGATTTGGAGGGCATTCTTGTTCCTTTTTTCATGGAAGAATATCGCTTCCGCACTGATGAGCAGGCTTTAGTGAAATTCTGCAACATTGATACGGAGGAACGAGCACAGGATTTGGCAGGAGCTGATGTGTATTTTCCACGTTCTTTCGTGCCGGATGACACCGAACGGTTGTCGTGGACACAAATCATTGGTTTCTCACTGATTGACTCTCGTATGGGGAATGTCATCGGAAACGTTGAATCGGTGGACGATTCTACGGTAAACATATTGTTTGAAGTGAGAACAAAACAGGGTAAAATGCTGTTGTTGCCTGCCAACGAAGATTTGATAATGAACGTGAACTCAAAGAAAAAAACAATAGAGATGGAGATTCCGGAAGGTCTTTTGGAACTCTGAATTATGATTTGAATGAAGATGAAACAACAAATATGCATTCTTGGCTCAACAGGAAGCATCGGGACGCAAGCACTCGACATTATTGAGCAACATTCCGATTTGTATGAGACTTACGCGCTGACGGCAAACTCTCGATGGAAAGAACTCGCCGCACAAGCTCGCAAGTTTCGTCCGGCAGCCGTGGTGATTGCCAACGAGGCTTATTACAAAGACCTTTCCAAAGAATTGGCAGACCAACCCGATATCAAGGTGTATGCGGGGGCTGAGGCTCTGAACCAGATAGTTGAGGCTGAGCCCATCAATATGGTACTGACGGCAATGGTAGGCTTTTCCGGATTGGAGCCCACCATTCACGCAATAAAAGCAAAGAAGAAGATTTGTTTGGCAAACAAGGAAACTCTTGTTGTGGCAGGTGAACTTATTTGCGGCTTGGCAGCTGAGAACCGAGTGTCCGTTTTGCCGGTGGATAGCGAACACAGTGCCATTTTCCAGAGTCTTGTGGGGGAGGATGAGAACGAGATAGAGAAGATATTGCTCACCTGTTCCGGAGGTCCGTTCCGCCTTTTCTCCAGCGAACAGCTCCAGACAGTGACCGCAGCCGATGCATTGAGGCATCCGACGTGGGACATGGGGGCGAAAATCACCATCGATTCTGCATCGTTGATGAACAAGGGCTTTGAGGTGATAGAAGCGAAATGGCTCTTTGGTGTGCCGGCAGATAAGATTCAGGTGTTGATACATCCGCAGTCGATCGTCCACAGTGCGGTACAGTTTGCCGATGGGGGAGTGAAAGCGCAGTTAGGCATTCCCGACATGCACCTTCCGATACAATATGCCTTCTCCTTTCCTAAGCGTTTGTCGCTGAGAGCTGAACGTTTGGACTTATTCAAGCAACCGTTGGAATTCTTTGAACCCGACATGCAGAAGTTTAAGTGCTTGGGAATGGCATACGAGGCGATTGAAAAGGGTGGAAATATGCCTTGTATTATGAACGCTGCCAATGAGATTGTCAATGAAGGCTTCAGAAAAGGAGCATGCTCGTTTGTTGGAATGGGGGAAATCATAGAGCAAACCATGGCAAAAGTGGGATTTGATGAAAACCCTGATTTAGACGTCTATCTACAGACCGATGCCGAAGCACGTCGCGTGGCAATGGATTTGATGAACGAGAGATTGGGTAAAAGATGATACAAGGTGCTTGCTCGCCCATCATTCCTTAAACAGTGAGATAGGAATAGGCTAATGGGAGGATTTGTTCACACCTACTTCAATCCTCATCCCCTTAAAAATGATATATAAACAAAAAAGAATAAATACTGATTAATGGAAACATTTCTGATACGATTGCTTCAGTTTGTATTGGCAATCTCTTTGCTTGTCCTTCTCCATGAGGGAGGACACATGTTCTTCGCAAAGCTCTTTGGTATAAAAGTAGAGAAGTTTTTTGTCTTTTTCGATGTATCCATTGGTAAATGGAACGGCATGCTTTTCAAGTGGAAACCTAAGAAAAGCGACACCACTTATGGAATGGGATGGCTGCCATTGGGCGGTTATTGCAAGATATCGGGCATGATTGACGAGAGCTTCGATACGGAACAGATGAAGAAAGCCCCTGAATCATGGGAGTTTCGTACAAAACCGGCATGGCAACGCTTGCTTGTCATGATTGGAGGCGTACTTGTGAATTTCCTGTTGGCACTCTTTATCTATTCCATGATTATATTTACATGGGGCGAAAGTTATTACAAAGTGTCGGATATGTCGATGGGAATGGTCTTCAACGAAGATGCGAAAGCACTCGGTTTCCGTGACAATGATGTGATGATAGGCACCGATCAAGGCGCATTTCGCGAGTTTGCCAACGTCAATGGCGACTTCTTTCGGCAGATAGCCCAATCAAACTATGTCGATGTGTTGCGTGGTGGCAAGAAAGTTCGTATCTCAATGCCCGGCGATTTGGATATGCTCTCCATGATAAAGGAGCGTCCTCTCTTTGCCGAACCTTACATCCCGGCACGTGTGGACAGCGTTCTGGGGGGCACACCGGCGATGAAAGCCGGAATAAAAGAAGGCGACTTGCTGACATCCATCAATGGAAAGCCGGTTAAAACGTGGACCGACATGAATTTCCAAGTCGGTGTTTTGAGCGACATCGCTTCAGTAAAGCATACCCGGAAGGATTCTTTGGTTTTGCGAAATGTTCTTCTTACCGTCCGGAGAGCCGGAACTCACAGGGTCGATACTGTCAGAATGATGCTTACTCCCGACTTAAAAATGGGTGTGGTGCAGAGCACAATGGCAACTTATTATCAGCCGACGGAAGAAAGATATTCTTTCTTTGCGAGTTTCCCGGAAGGAGTTAAATACGGTGTGAACATCTTGCGCGGCTATGTAAGCAACCTTCAATATCTCGCTTCTGCAGACGGAGCGAAGAGTCTCGGTGGCTTTGGCTCAATAGGAAAGCTCTTTCCGCCTTTCTGGGACTGGTATATGTTCTGGAACATGACAGCTTTCTTGAGCATTATCCTTGCGTTTATGAATATTCTTCCCATTCCCGCACTCGATGGTGGTCATGTTATTTTCCTGCTTTATGAGATGATTACTCGCCGAAAGCCATCGGAAAAGTTCATGATTCGCGCCGAATACGTGGGCATTACCATCCTTATTCTGTTGATGGTGGTTGCCAATCTCAATGACGTATTGCGCTGGATAGGTTTGATGTAGAGTTTTTTGTGGTAATGATAACTGTTTTCAACACGGGCGAGACACAAGACAGTCTGCGTCGGGAGTACAATCCCGATGGCTCGATACTTCGGCGTGCGCAATTGCGTATGTTGGATATGTTGGACTATCTCGTTACCGCTGCCGAACAAGCCGGCGTGAATTGGCGATTGGATGGTGGCAATGTGTTGGGAGCTTTGCGTCACGGAGGCTTCATTCCTTGGGACGATGATGTGGATATTGTGGTGGATTGGAAAGACTACAAGCGGTTTTGCGACTACCTGAAGCAACATCCTCATCCGCAATACCTGCTCCAAGACAGCGACACCGATGCCGGTTATTGGAAGTTTTGGGCAAGTTTTCGCGACCGAAAGAGTGAGCACGTCAGTACCGAAGATGCCGATTTGCGCGACAGGAAGGCGTTGGAGGCGATGCGATTTCGCGGTTTGCATATCGACATCTTCCCCTATGAAGACCGCATTCTGCCGCGTTTGCAGCGCATTGCCGGAAAGTTGGCAGTGAAACTAAACCTTGATGTGGCTCCGCAACATCCGCAATGGGCACGGTGCGGTTATCGATTGCTCAATCATTGTGTGTTTCCCATCTTTCGGTTGTTGGGACATTTCTTCGGAAAGCGCGGAGAGTTTATGCACAGTTACGGCACATGGTTCTATGAACGCTTCCCCCTTGATGTGGTACGCCCCTACAAACCCATAAGGTTTGAGGATAGAACCTATAATGGTCCGGCACGTCCGGAAGATTTTTGCCGTATCATCTATGGCGACTATATGGCTTTGCCACCCCGAGACAAGCGCAACCGGCATCAAGCCACCATACGTTTCCTTGAGTGAAAGGCAAGCAGAAGTCCGGTTTCCGAATCTTGAACAATGATGAAAACCGGAGCCTTTCGGCTTCTTACATGTTTTTCTCGTAATGCTGCTGTTCATCAATGGTGAGCCGCAGTTTTTCTTTCATCCCCCCTTCGGTAGTCCATCCCAAGGCGCGCAGACGAGCTGTGTCGAACGTTGCCTTTTTAATTACGGAGTATCCGGCTTTCTCTTCGGCGTCAGGAATATCCACAACCACCCTCTTCCCGGCAATATCGGCTATGTCTTCCGCCAGTTCTCGAATGGAAATGTTACTCTCTGTATCGGCAATGTTATAAGGTTTCATGTTCTCCCCCTTCAACAATATATGCAGTAAAGCCGATGCGCAGTCCACCGAGAAGCACCATGAACGGAACTGTCTGCCACTACTTTTCATCACGATGTCCTCACCTGCCAATACGTTGCGGATGAATTGCGCGTAAACCCGGTTATCCTGCTCCGTGAAATAGGGACCATACACATGTGAGGGTCGTGCTATCGAGACATTCAGTCCGAACTGTTGGGCATGACTCACACAAAGCGTTTCGGCGGCACGCTTGGAAGAAGGGTAGCAGGAACGAACCGTGGTGGGATTGATATATCCGCTGTAGTCCTCCGCAAACGCTCTTCCATCGCCCTCGCCATAGACTTCTCCCGATGAGACATAG
This sequence comes from Prevotella brunnea, assembly GCF_008016795.1. Taxonomy (GTDB): domain Bacteria; phylum Bacteroidota; class Bacteroidia; order Bacteroidales; family Bacteroidaceae; genus Prevotella; species Prevotella brunnea. The sequence goes on along the minus strand of NZ_SDIK01000026.1, from coordinate 2,917 downwards.
ACAAACCTGCACAGTTGGTGGGCTTTTCCATAGCTCAACAGGTTGTCCACGCCGTAGATGTTGGCTTTCATCACCCCCACGGGGTCGGTGGCATAGGCACTTGGAGAAGCACCGCTTGCTGCGTCGATGATGAAGTGGAAATCAATGTCGGTCTTCATCGGTGTCGTTACATCGAACGCGATGAAATGAAAGTTGGGCAGATACCAATATGCGGCAAATCTTTTCCTTGCTCTTTCTTCGTTTCTGCCGGCAGCATAGACCCGGAAGTGGTGTGCATTGTGTCGCATCAGGACATCCACCAAACATCCCCCTATCAATCCCGTTGCTCCCGTTACGAGCAGGTTGCTTCCTTCCAATAGTTCCCAAGGTAACTCCGCCGTTGCTGCCTGCTCAATCCGTAAACGATAATCTGTTGTCATTTCAACCAATATTCCTTATCCGTATTTTTCAATGCCTTAAACAACTCAACGTCTTCCGTCTGCGTCAGTTTCAGTCCGTTGCGCTCCGAACCGGCGACAAGGTGCTGGTCGTCGATGCCCAATGCACCCAACAAGGTGCAGGATGCCACCGTGTTCTCTATGCCTTGTGCCTTGGCTTCGGCGTGTGCATCGAGTAAAGTCTTCAGTCGGTAGGTGTGTGGCGTCTGCGTTCGAATGAGTCGCTCGCGCGGTATGGAAATGTTCGACAGGCAATCGCCCTTCACTTCCATGATGGCTTCCTTGCACACGAGTCCCGTCACGGCATAGCCGAACTCTCGGCATTTGGCGATGTTCTCGGAAATGATGCGCTCCGACACTAATGGTCGCACGCCGTCGTGTACCAAGACAATATCATCGTCGTTGCAACCTTTTGCTTTCAAGCCTTCCAAACCGTTGAGAATGGACTGCTGGTTGCTGTTGCCGCCTTTGAAAATCCATTTCAGTTTCGTTATGTTGAATTGGTTGGCATAGGCTTGCAGCACCACTTCCCAGCCCTGAAGGCAAACCACGGCCATGGCATCTATCTCCGGATGCTCCTGAAAAGCTTTCATCGTGTAGATGATGACGGGGATGTTGTCTATTGTCATGAACTGTTTGGGAATGTCTTGTCCCATTCTGTTGCCCGTGCCGCCTGCGGTTAATAATGCGATGTTCATATTGTTCGTTTTGTTGGTTGTCGATGATTTCTGTTTCACAAGTCGTACTGCACGTTGTGATAGGTGAAGATGAGCGGATAGAAGAATCCGCGAATCCAGCCCATGAGTCCTTTTGCGTTCCCGTTGTAATAGATGCTGTCGCGGTGTCGTGCACAGATGAGGCACAGTTGCACGAGTGCCCACAAGTCTTTTCTTAGCATCAGTCCCGCCATGCGGTGAGCCAACGGCTGTGTTGTTGCGCTTCTTTCGCAGATGTATTGATAGAGCTTTTGCCAGTTGCGTTTTCCTTGCAGTTGCCGATAGTTGGCATAGCCCTTTGTGTAAGGTTCCGTTTTCGACATCCGGCTGTTGTCTATTCCGTGCGATTTGTTCTCCTGTGCTATGGCGGATTCCGGGTGGGAGCGGTGCCAGTTCAGTGGTTCGTCGATGCGCACGATACCTCTTTGCAGCTGAGCATTGATGGCCAGCGACCAGTCGTAGTGGATGTAGCTTATCCAGTTGGCATGATTGTGGGCAAACTCGCGGCGCAGGAGCATCGTGTGTCCGGCAAATCCCGTGAAGAGGAGTGCCTCAAGGCTGTATTGTGGGGTAACATAGACCGACTTTTCGGGCGATTTGCCTCTGTGATGGCAGCAGAAGCAGATGTCCTTGTCGCCAATGGCAGCCACCTGTTTCTCTATTTTCGTCGGATACCAGATGTCGTCTTGGTCGGCAATGGCAATGAAGTCGGACGTGGCTCGTCGGGCGGCTGTCTCGAAATTGGCATTGAAGCCCATGTTCTTTGTGTTGCTGAACACCTGAACATTTGGGTGTTCTGCCTTGTAGGCCTGTGCCATTGCCACGGTTTCATCGGTCGAGCCATCGTCTTGTATGATGATTTCCCGAATGGGGTAGGTCTGCCCGATGATGGAATCTACCTGTTCTTTCAGGTATTTGGCACCGTTATATGTGCAGACGATTACCGATACGGTCTTGAAATTGTTGTTTGCCATAGGTGATAATGTACTGCAAATGTATGAAAAATAATCCAAAGTCAGCGTAATATTGCATAATAAGTAGATGCTCAAAATTAATTGCCACAATCTTTTCGCTTGTTTTTCATTCTAAAAGCTTACCTTTCACTTTTTAAAAGCTTACCTTTTGCGTTGTAAAAGCTTACCTTTTGGAGTGCAAAAGCTAACCTTTTAAATCTCAATCTGTATCACCCTGATTATCAATAGGTTGCAAAGAGCGTTTTAGCCCCTTTTTTGTCATGTGATTTCATGGTGATGACGAGACGATTTTTCGTTATCTGATGCCCGATGGTTCGGAATCAAAAATCCGCCGGCAAACGATTCTTTTTTATTACTGTCCGCTAAACATCCCACATTTTTTATGAATTAGGGCTGACACTTCTCACGAGGTATCAGCCCTTTTTGTTATCTTTGCTTTTGTTTCCAAACTCAGATAACATGGGCAAAAGTACACATTTCTTCGGACAGCCGGTATATGGTCAGCTGATAAAATCTCTCGACCATGATAAAATAGTTGAAATAAGCCGTCGGAACGGCGGTGAGCGGTATGTGAAGACCTTTGATGGCTTCACCCATCTTCTTACGATGCTGTATGCAGTCATCATGCGCTTCGACTCCCTGCGCGAGATAGAGGCGGCAATGACGGCTGAGGTGCGCAAGCTTCATCACATAGGCATTGACAGGGGTACTCAGAGCAGTACCCTGTTATAAGCGAATGCCAGACGCGCGGAGAAATTCTTTGGGGACGTGGATCCCGAACTTTTCGAGT
>NZ_SDIK01000025.1 GCF_008016795.1 Prevotella brunnea | reverse complement strand
GCGCATTGTACTTATGGAATACCTCAACATGAATAAGTTGGTACTGTCCTATAAAAGTGTGTAAGCTCCTTTTTTCTTATCTTTGTATTTGTAAACCATAAAAAAGAAAAAAATGAAACTTACACATTCGCAAATTTCGGAAATTCTTTCGAATTACACAAGCAGCAGCGAGGGTTTTGTTACCCTTCAGTCATTAATCATGAACTCCCTGATGTATCATGAACGAGAGTTGTTCGTCAGCGAAAATGCCCATGAGCAATGCAATGGCTTCCGTTCTCGCCGTTGGTACAGTCACGGCTTTGAGTTCTCGCTCCGTATTCCGCGCAGTCGTAGCGGAAACTTCTATCCCATTCTCTTAGGGGTGATACGCAGCGAAAGTGAGGAACGTGCCAAATTGTTCAATCTCCTCTACACCAAAGGTCTTACCACGGAGCAGATAGGCGAGATTTCCAATTGCGTCTATGGTCGTTCCTACAGCAAGCAGCAGGTATCGCATCTTGCCGGCAGCTGCCGTGAGGACGTCGAACGGTGGCTTTGCCGTAGCCTTTCCTCCCACTATTTAGCCGTCTATATCGACGCCACCTTTATTTCCACCCGTAGGGACAGACAGGTGTCCAAGGAGGCCTACTATACCATTCTGGGGGTATTAGAAGACGGCAGCAGGGAGGTGCTCACGGTTGTCAATCATCCCACAGAAGGGGCTCTGTGCTGGAAAGACGAGCTTGAGGCCTTGAAGCAAAGAGGCGTCGAACAGATAGACTTAGTCGTTTCCGATGCATTACAAGGAATAGAGAATGCCGTCTGTGCAGCCTTTCCCGGTGCCGCACACCAGTTCTGCGTGGCACACGTCAAGCGACAGATACTCAGCGGCGCATCACATAAAGACAAACCGGTAATGGCGCAGCAGCTCAGTGAGGTGTTCCAATTGGAGAACAACGAGATGAATTCCTTGCAGGGATACGAACAATTCATTACCTTTGTCGAGAAATGGGAAAGGAAATATCCTGC
>NZ_SDIK01000024.1 GCF_008016795.1 Prevotella brunnea | reverse complement strand
CTTCGTTTTGGAACTTGCAGAGTCTCTTGAAAATTAGCGATTCATTAACCTTTTCTCCGCCATTCTTTCGTATTTCGTGCCGGGTTGCCCATAATTGGCGTAGGGATAGATGCTGATACCACCACGCGGGGTGAAGATACCGGTTACTTCAATGTATTTGGGAGCCATCAACTTGATGAGATCTTTCATGATGATGTTCACGCAGTCTTCATGAAAGTCGCCGTGATTGCGGAAACTGAAAAGATAGAGTTTCAAACTTTTGCTCTCCACCATCCTTACGTTTGGGATGTAGGCGATGCGGATTTCCGCGAAGTCGGGTTGCCCCGTAATCGGACAAAGACTTGTAAACTCGGGGCAGTTGAACTGTACCCAATAATCATTCTCCTGATGTTTGTTCTCAAATGCTTCAAGCACTTCCGGGGCGTAGTCCGTGCGATATGCGGTTTTGCCTCCCAATTGGCGAAGCCCCTCGTCTTTTCTTTCCATATATTGATAAATGTTGTTTTATGCAGGAAGATGTCGCTTTTCAACCAAGGCTGAATATTTTCCAAATGCTGTAGTTGATACCGTTGTCGTAAGTGTCTTCGCCTTCGTGCTCCTTGAGCTTCTTCACTATTCGGATTGTCAGCGGAAGGGCGATGATCTCGTAGAGGGTTTTCAGCAGCACCTGCCACAACATGAGCTTTGGAAGTTCTTCTGTGGGAACAACGCCACCCAATGCCAAGGGGAAGAATATGATTGAGTCGCACGTCTCTCCGGCTATGGTACTCAAGATGGCGCGGAGTGAGAAGCGTTTCCCACCGTGGCGAATCTTCATTTTGCTCATTACGTAAGCATTGGCAAACGAACCGATGATGAAAGCTGCGAAAGACGCTGCCGCAACGCGTGGAGCCAAACCAAAGACGGCATGGAATCCCTCTTCGTTAGTCCAATAGGGCGCACCCGGTATCCAGTCGCACAAGGCTCCCATGGCAACAAAAAAGAAATTCATGGCGAAGCCGGTCCAAATCAGTAGGCGGGCTTTGCGAAATCCCCACACCTCGCACACACAGTCGTTGATGATGTAGGAAATGGGAAAGACGATGAGACCGCCTGTCAAACTGATGCCTAATACCGAAATTTGCTTGGTTTCAAGGATGTTTGCCGCTATGAGGCAAACGCAGAATAGGATGCTGAAAAGCATGAACAGCACACTCACTTGTTGTTTTTTCTGTGTCATTTTCTTGTTTTGTTAAAGAGGGTTTTGCAAGTACCCCTATGAATAAAGTGAGGCAAAGGTACAAAAAAATCTTAAATAATAGTGCTTTTATCAATCAATTCCTTATTTTTGCATCTAAAAAGCTATCTTTGCGGACGCGAGATAGTCGAAACGTAACATTCAAATAAAACAGATAAGTATGAAAAAGATTTTCTTAGCCGCGATATTGGTGGCACAAGTATTTGTGGCAAACGCACAATCTGCAGACACAAAGCCGTATGAGGAAAAAATGAATAAGATTGAGTCCGAGTTCAATGATTTGCAAACGGCATACAAAGCACTCAGCAAAAAAGATCCGAAAACATTCACCGATGCTGAAAAACAGCAGCTGCAGGCTATCATGACCAAAGCCGACTCGCTTACTGAGGTACAGTTGGCTGCCACATTGGAAATCATGCGGAAGTTCAAGGCTACCTCTTTCCCTGCAAAATATGTGGCTGATGCCATGTACGATATGAGTTACGAGGAATTGAAAGAAGCTCTTGATCCGACAAGCGGTTACTATAACGATGAAGTGCTGAAGCAGGCTAAGTCGCAACTTGCCTCTTTGGAACTTAGAAGACCCGGATTGATGTTCACAGACCTCACCATGAATGATATGAATGACAAGACCGTGAAGCTGAGTCAATGGGTAGGAAAGGGCAACTATGTGCTTGTGGACTTTTGGGCAAGTTGGTGTGGACCCTGTCGTCAGGAAATGCCGAACGTTGTGGCAGCTTATGAGAAATATCACGCTAAGGGTTTCGACGTAGTCGGTGTTAGTTTCGACAATAAAAAAGACAAATGGACGGCGGGTGTAGAGAAGTTAGGTATGAAATGGCATCAGATGTCCGACTTGAAAGGTTGGCAAAGCGCGGCTTCAGCGGCTTACGGCATTCGTTCCATCCCTTCTAACGTGCTGTTAGACCCTCAGGGGAAAATTGTAGCAAGCGATTTGCGAGGTGAGGATTTGCAAAATAAGTTGGCAGAAATCTATAAATAACCGACTTTTCTCCTACATCTATATTATGATAATGTATGTGGTGGGAGAACAACACGATCGAAAAAATAGAAAAAAGATGCAAAAGTCCCGATAAGTTTCTATACCTATCGGGGCTTTTCCATGTCTAACGCGCTTTCTGTTTGCGAGTATTGCTCGGCTTTCAATCTGTGTCAATTGTGTTATTCCATTGCTTCATCCTCATTGCCAATAACGAGTTGATTCATTGTTTGTTGTGTCTGTTCGTAGTTGTATTGCCCCTTTCTCTCCCGGTACAGACCATCTACGATGCTATCGGCGAGCGAGATGTTTGGAACGGTAATCTTGTCGCATTGCAAGGCATCTGCAATTGTGAGGAATACCTCTGAAGCAGGAATGATAACATCAGCGCGATCGTCTTTCAAACCATATTGCTGCTTGCGTTCTTCAATGTTCAGTGCTGTCAGTTTTTCATAAATATCTCGCAGGTCGCTCACTTTCATTATCTTGGTATCTTCTTCGCCGCGAGTGAGTTTGTAGAGTTTGTTGATGTTGCCTCCCGAACCGATGATAGTTGTGTGAGGATGTTCCTGCATATAATTGGTAAGCATGCTTATCATCTCATGCTTCGTTTCCCTTGTTACTTGTCCGCTGAGTAGGCGAAGTGTTCCCATATCGAACGAGCGGCTCTGCAACAGCTCGCCGTTATGGAGCAGAGAAATCTCCGTGCTTCCTCCACCCACATCCACGTAGGCATAGTTTCCGTTGTTATAATTCGGGTTCTCCACGATGTTGTTGAAGAGTAGTTTCGCTTCCTCTTCCCCTCGAATAATCTCAAGTTTAATTCCGGTTTTCTTTTCAAGGTTTTTCATCACCTTTTTGCCATTGTCGGCATCTCGCATTGCCGCCGTTGCACACGCGCGGAACTCTTCCACCTTGTTCAAGCGCATGAAATGCTTGAAACCCTTCAGCATGTGAAGCATCATGTTGTAGCGTTCCTTCGATATTTTTCCTAGTGTGAACACGTCCTTACCTAAACGTAGTGGTACACGAATGAACATCACGCGTTTTATGCGCTCAAATTCCGGCGCGTTGTCATCGAAGTGTTTTATCAGCAAGCGTGCCCCATTCGACCCGATGTCTATCGCTGCCAAATTGTGCGGCTTGTGGTCGTCTGTATAAATTTCGGTTTTCGCTATTCTTTGTCTCATCATTTGTAGTCTTTTTGTTCAGTTTCCGCGCAATAAGTCTTGTACAACTCTTCTTGTGAGCGGAAAGGTTGTTCGCCCTCTGTGGGCTTTTGTATTTCGTTTGTTCCGAATCCATCCACGATTCTGGCATTGGTGGTGTCGCGCAATCCGTATTCTATGGTGCGACGCAAGTCCTTTCTTATCTCTTCATCGAATACCGGCGACATTACTTCGATGCGATTAATTAGGTTGCGTGGCATCCAATCCGCGGAACCGATGTAATATTTTGGGTTGCCTCCATTGCAAAAGATGAGGATGCGCGAGTGTTCCAAATAGCGGTCGATGATACCCACGGCTCGAATGTTCTCGCTCAGTCCCGGTATGCCGGGGACTATGGAGCAGTTGCCTCGAATGACGATGTCGATTTTTACCCCCGCTCGTGATGCCTCATAAAGTTTGTTCACGATGTCGGTGTCGGTAATGTGATTGATTTTCATCTTCAGCCATGCTTCTTTACCTTCCCGCGCGTTCTTTATTTCTGTGTTCAGCAGTCTTATTATCCGGTTTTTCATGGAGTTGGGCGATACCATTAGCTCTCTGAAGCGCATTTGTGAGAATGGCTTGTCTATGAAGTCGAATACGCGTTGCACCTCATTGACGATTCTTGGTCGTGCCGTCATCATCAGATAGTCCGTGTAGCATTTGGCGTTTCCCTCATGAAAATTTCCGGTTCCCACGCAGGCAATATTCCCATGCTTGGTGGTGATGTGCAATAGTTTGGAGTGGATTTTCAGTCCCTCGATACCAAAGATGACGTTCACGCCCTCTTCCTGCATCCTCTTGCTCCACTTGATGTTGCTTTCCTCGTCGAATCGCGCCAACAGTTCCACTACCGCTGTTACCTTTTTCCCATTCCTTGCTGCGCAGATAAGTGCTTTCACCACTTTGCTATCTTTTGCCAATCGGTAAAGCGTGGTTTTGATTTCCTTTACTTCCGGTCGCAAGGCCGCTTCGCGGAGCAATCGGATGTAGGCGTTGAAGGAATGGTAAGGCACGTGGATGAAACGGTCTTTTTCTCGAATAAGTGTCAGCAGGCTGTCATCGGACATGAATTCGGGTTTCATGATGGGTTTCCATTTCGGATAGCTCAATTCGCTGTGTCCACAGTTGGGGAAAGCCATCAAGTCCTTGTGATTTTGGTATCTGCCTGCACCCAAGAGGGTGTCCAATTCTTTTGCGTTGAGTCGTTCCATGACCTTTTTGCGAAGTTCTTTGGGCATCTCTCGGTCATACACTACGCGGATGGGCTCTCCTCGTTTCCTGCTATCTACGCCCAGCGCGATGCGTTCCATGAGTCCGTAGTCAGCTTCATTGTCCACTTCCATCTCTGCATCTTTGGTGAATTTAAAGGAGTAAGCTTCGTAGTCGCTTTCTTCCGAACCGATGAAAACCAATGGGAGACAAAACCGGATGACGTCGTCCAAATACATGATGTTATCGTATCCGTCGGATTCGGGTACGCGGATGAATCGTCCATAGACACGATCGGGTATCTTGATAATGGCATATTTCACTTTGTTCGTTACGCGTCCGGTTTTCTTTACGGCAAGATAGATGCGGTTGTCTTCCAGTACTGAGAAATCGTCTATTGCGTTGAACCAAAGTGGATTGGTAGATCCGTTCAGCTTATCGTAGTAGAGTTGTTTCAAGAACGTTTTTTGTTCTTCGTTAAGTTGCGTTTCATTGATGATGCGAATGTTGTGCTCTTCCAGTTCTTCATTTACCTCGTCGGTGGCTTGTCCGTACTCGATGTTAAATTCTTCGTTGAGTCTTGTTATGGTCTTGATGGTGTGTTTTATTTTCTGTGCCGTTTCATGGCTTACGTTTCCCGACTCTATTATGCGGTTGAGCGATGCCATTCTTACACGAAAGAATTCATCGAGGTTGTTGGAATAGATACCTAAGAAAGAGAGTCTTTCAAGTAAAGGTACCTCTTTCTTGCGAGCTTCTTGCAGGATTCTGTGATTGAAATACATCCAACTCACATCCCTTTCCACATAATTAATTATCTTTTTCTTGGATTTAGTCATTTTCTCTATAATTAAGTAGAGGGTAAATATTTATTCATTCGTGAACTTTTCCATTACGATATCATCGTTTTCTTCTGATAGGTGCAATTGTTTGATGACCTTCTCTCTGAAGCCTTTGGGCACATAAATCCTATGCAGTCGCTCTGTGTCTGCGAAGGTGCGCGGGCTGAGGTTTCTGATGTTTCCTTTCAGGGTTACCGTCTTCAGCTTGTCGCATTCCGCAAAGGCATAGTTCTCTATGGTTTCCACCGTGGAGGGGATGATTACTTCTTCCAAAGCATCACAATCCGAGAATGCGTCGCTGCCAATGACTTTTACGCCTTCCGGTATTTCTACCTTGGTCAGCTTGCGTCTGCGCGTGAAAGCAAGGTCGCGTATCTCTTCAACGGTTTTGGGAATGATTGCCAAAGAGGCATCCGTCAGATAAGAATAGAGCGTCTTTCTGTCGGATGAGAGCAGCATTTTGTTATCGATAACAAACTTATCCGACTCTGAAACAATGGTATCGGAGGATAAATCAACGAAAGGATTGTTGCCCAGTAGGTTTACCGATTTGGGAATGACGAGCTTCTTCAGTGAAATACATCGACTGAAAGCCTCGCTGCCAATCTCAACCACCGATGATGGGATTACCACCTCTTCTAAATATGCGCATCCCCAAAAGGCATTGTCGTCAATTACCTGAACGCCATCGGCTATCACATAGCGACCTTCCAACGCCTTTGATGCCGTCAGCAAGTGTTTCTTCTTTTTGGAATAATAAACACCGGCTTCATCTTTGTACGCGCCTTTGATTTGTTTCAACGCCAAATTTAGCACTAAATTCTCGAATTTGTTTTCTCGTTCAGCACTTTTTTTGAGAATATCATTAATCTTTTTCTTCTCCTCTTTCATACCTGCTTAGTTTGTTTGTGCAAAATTACTAAGAATTCGGCTAATTTAGCTTGTCTATTCTGTTACAATACTACTACAATTCTGTTACAAAATTGTAATAATATCGTAAATCGGTCATTAAAGAATTGTTTGCTTATTTTCATTGGTTTCTAATCATCAATTTTGGCAAGCCATTTCTCTTGTCTATTTTCAGCATGCGGAATGAGAAATTATGCGTGCATATTCAGCAGTCAATCATCGAGCCGGAAGGCATATTGATGGAGTGAAAAATATGCCCCATGAACATCATTGATAATCAGATACTTACAACATGCTTTTCAAAAGCTTAGCTTTTGCACTTTAAAAGCTTACCTTTTGCCCTCCAAAAGCTTAGCTTTTAACAAGCAATATCTTAGCTTTCGCGAAGCGATGGCTGTCGATATTGCTATCGTGTGAAAACCTTGTCGTAATTATTCCTTAAAAACCGATAAGGGATTATCGTAAAAACCCGAATGACACACTTCATGTAAGGCAACCGATTTCTCACCGGAGAGGTTAGCTTGTGTAAATTGAAATATATTTTTAATAAGAATGTTACGTGTATTTAACAATTGATATGTAATTTTGCGCCAAAATAAAAATATACCGGTTATGCACAATTATTTGGTGAGTATCGCGGTGGCTGTCGCTTTGATTGCGACACCTGTTCATGCTCAAGAAGAGAACGATATTGATCGGGCGGTTCATGTTCACGGAACAGTTCGCGGTAAGTACGAATATCAACCACAAGACAAGAAAGGAAGATTTCAGGTGCGCACGGCGCGAGTCAGTCTTGACGGAAAAGTGAACCACTGGGTGAGCTACAAAGCTGAGATAGACCTTTCCGATGAGGGAAAGATTAAGATGTTGGACGCTTATACACGACTGACACCCATAAGCAAATTCGACTTCACCATCGGACAGATGCGCGTTCCGTTTACCATCGATGCCCATCGCTCTCCTCATCAACAATATTTCGCCAATCGCTCCTTCATTGCCAAACAAGTAGGTAATGTCCGCGATGTGGGCGCGACGCTGGGTTATACGTTCAACGTGGGATTTCCCATCCGTTTGGAAGCAGGAGCTTTCAATGGGTCCGGACTCACCAATCAGAAAGATTATTGGACAAACAGTGTGAACTATTCCGCCAAGGCGCAAATCTTTTTTCCGCACGGTTTTAATCTCACGTTGAGTACGCAGAAGATAAAGCCCGACCATATATCCGTGATGATGTATGATGTAGGCACTTATTATCACGGGCACAATTGGCATGTGGAATTGGAATATCTTTATAAACACTATGATGCTGGGGCTTTCCATCCCGTTCATGCGGTGGATGCCTTTGTAAATTATGACATTAAGTTACGCAATAAGTTCTTCGTCAAGGTGTCGCCACTGCTTCGTTATGATTTCATGAACGACCATAGCGATGGCATTCGTTATCTTGATGGGAAGGAAAACGAAGCGGGCGAAATGCGCATTACCGACTACAAGCGGTCGCGTGTTACGGGAGGGGTAACACTCAGTCTCGACAAACCTTTCATCTCGGATATCCGACTGAATTATGAAAAGTATTTTTATGGGAAAGACGGCATACCGAAACCATCGGAAAAAGACAAGTTTGTGATCGAATTCATGACGCGTTTCTGACTCTAATCGGCAGGAACGAAACCCATTCTTCAGCCATAGGCAATCTCATGCAGTATGAAAAAGCCCCGAACGTCATAACGTCCGAGGCTTAACCTAACAACTACACTTATCTGACTGATTAGCCCACTTCAATCTGGCGAGCAATCTTCTTAATGTTCTGCTCCAGCTTCGGTAAGGTGATAACCAAAACACCATCGTTCATCTTCGCTCCAATCTTCTCCTTGTTCACATCATCCGGCAATATAAGCGTTTGCTCGTATTTGCTGTAGGAGAACTCGCGACGAAGATAATGGGCTTTCTGCTCGTTCACATCCTCTTTCTTTTCCATCTTAATGGTCAAATCACCATCGTTATTGATGTTTATTTCAAAATCATCCTTGCACAACCCCGGTGCCGCTAATTCCACTTTATAATCCTTATCAGACTCCAAAACGTTGATGGCAGGGGCAGTAGCATTTGCCTTGGGCATGTTGTTGTTGTAAAAGAAGTCGTTGAATACTTCCGGTAACCATGAGTTTCTATACATAATCTTTATCTCCTATTCTTTAAAGGGTTGTCTAATGTTTTCACTCACTATAAAGACAAGTTGCATACCAAATGATATTTCATGTCAGTTTGTCAGAAATTTATGACTTTTTGGCGCATCTCTTCCCTTCGATGGCTTCTTTAAGGCGAATCTATTCCCCTTAAAAGAGGTAAAGAATGGAAGATAAAAGAGGGAATAAGCGGATATGTTTGCAAACATATCAATCTCTCCCCCTTTGTTGATGAGGGTGGTTACAATTGCTTTTCCACTCTAAAAACCCATAAATTTTTCGTTATTCTCACATTTCTATCCTATCTTTGCATAGACATTTCCTGACTCATCAGGAGTGCTTCTCATCAATGATTATAATCAAATGAACATAAAAAAGAAAATAGATTGCTTCCTTTCTTGCGAAGACCTGCGAACAGCGGAAAAATTAACGGAGCCGTTCCGATCGTGTAGTGCGGTTGAACAGGTTTATTTGCTTATTTCCGACGACATGGAAGCCACCATGAGACTTCCGGAAAACGTGAAAACCATTGCCACAGATTATTTCCTGTCTGCCAAGACAATGTGTGCCATGGCGCATCACGCTTCAGCCGAGTACGTGTTGTTCTGCATGAAGAGTTCACCGGTAATACCGGGACATCACGCTTTGGAGCGATTGCTGCAAGTGGCTTCGGCTACCGGTGCCAAAATGGTGTATGCCGACCGCTATTCGGTGGAAGATGGCAAGACGGTGAAGCACCCCACGATTGATTATCAGGCAGGTAGCGTTCGCGATGACTTCGACTTTGGATCGCTGGTCTTGATAGCCACCGATGGCTTGAAAGAATATGAGCGGTATATCGGCACGAACGATTATAAGTTTGCCGGGTGGTACGACCTGCGCCTGTTCCTAAGTAGGGCGGGGAAGATCTTCCATTTGAACGAATACCTTTACATAGAGGAAGAGAACGACCTGCGAGCGAGTGGTGAAAAACAGTTCGATTACGTAAACCCACGCAATCGAGATGTTCAGATAGAGATGGAAAAAGCCGTTACGAATCACCTCTCGGCGATGGGCGCCTTGATTGATACGGAGAAATACATCCAACCCGATTTTAAAGAGGATGGATTTGAAGTGGAAGCCTCTGTCGTTATTCCCGTTTTCAATCGTGAAAAAACCATTCATGATGCCGTGGAATCGGCACTGAAACAGCAGGTCGATTTCAAATACAACGTGATAGTGGTGGATAATCATTCCACGGACAGCACTACGGCTATCCTCTCCAAGATGGCAAGAACTGACGAAAGACTGATTCATCTTATTCCTCACAGGAATGATTTGGGTATCGGAGGATGTTGGAACTATGCCATTGACGATGCTCGTTGCGGACGATTTGCCGTGCAATTGGACAGCGATGATCTTTATTCTTCGAACGCCACGTTGCGGAAGATTGTTCATGCTTTTCGAGAACAAAAGGCAGCAATGATAATTGGTTCGTATCGTATGTGCGATTTTGAGTTGAATACCTTACCACCGGGACTGATCGACCATACGGAATGGACGGAGGCAAATGGGTGCAACAATGCCTTGCGCATCAACGGCTTGGGAGCTCCTCGCGCTTTCTACACCCCTTTGGCGCGAGAAGTAAGATTTCCAAACACAAGTTATGGTGAAGATTATGCCGTAGGCTTGGCTTTCAGTCGTCAGTATCGTATCGGGCGCATCTATGAGGAACTCTATTTGTGTCGCCGGTGGGGAGGTAACAGCGATGCGGCATTGAGCGTGGAGAAAATAAATTCCAACAATTTGTATAAAGATAGGATACGCACCATAGAGCTTCTTGCCCGCCAAGAACTGAACAAAGGTGGCGATGAGGAGAATGAGGAGGAGCTGAAGCCTTTTTTTTACAGCCAGTTGGATAAGTGGAACGACGCCAAAAAGCGATACGCTGATTTGAAATCTGTGCACACACGCACGCTGGGCGAACTGGAAACGCAGTTCAATCCGGCACGGATGGTGAGTACCGGGGCAAAGATAGACAAGATTGCCATTGCCACTCGTCCATGCTTCCTGTGCGATTCCAATCGTCCGGAAGAACAGATGGTGAAGTCTTTCAATGAGGAATTCGATATTCTTGTGAATCCTTTCCCCATTCTTCCCATACATTTTACCATTGCCTGCAAACAGCATCAGCCACAGCGGATTGCCGGACACTATGCCACTCTGCACCGATTGGCGAACGCCCATCCGGGGTGGATGTTCTTTTACAACGGACCCAAGTGTGGAGCGAGTGCTCCCGACCATCTTCATTTTCAGGGAGGCTCAAGCAACACCCTGCCTTTGCGGAGAATGTGGAACCGACTGAACGATAATGCTGAAGTGTTGTTGAGGCAGAACGAGCATGAGAGCATATCATTGATAAAAAACTTTGCTTACCCTGCCATAGTTATCAGAAGTCGTTCCGTTACCACCGATGAGCAAATGTTCCGAATGGTTTACGATGCTCTGCCTCTTTGCAATGGCGATGCCGAGCCGATGATGAACATCATCGTATGGAAAGATGGTGCCGATACGCTTTCCATTGTTTTCCCACGTCGCAAACATCGCCCGGACTGCTATTTTGCGTCCGGAGAAAAACAATATCTCATCAGCCCGGGAGCTTTGGATATGGGCGGTTTGCTTATTCTTCCCAGAAAAGAAGATTTTGATAGGATTACAGCAGAGCATTTAAAAGAAATCATGAGCGAAGTCGTACTATCACCCGGACAGATGGAAGAGGTCTGTGGGAAGATAAGAAAACACAATCAAAAATTGATGCGTGCTCGTTTTCCATATCGTGAACCTATTGTAAAGGTCGGCATTGTGAGTGGGGAAGAACTACATTTCACGCTCAACGGCACTTTTGAAGTAAATGGACGAGATAGTTCGGGCAAACAAATCGTGATATTGAAGGAAAGCGAAATCCTTTGGCATGGGCAGAAGTATCGTGAACTTTCTTTTGTAGCCAAAGCGGAGTCAGCGTCTATCACGCTCGAAGACGTAACTATTGGTGTAAACTTTCATTGGGAACGAAAGGAAGCTCAAACCTTTCAAGGGGATTTGCGCTTGGTGATAGCCAATGACAAGATATGCGCCATCAACGAATTACCCGTAGAAACCTATCTAACGAGTGTTATCTCCAGTGAGATGCGTGCCACTTCTTCGCTCGAGTTGCTCAAGGCGCACGCTGTAATATCGAGAAGTTGGCTTTTGGCACAGATAGAAAAAAGAAAGCGGATGGGGGAATGTAAGCGGACAGCTTTCTCCTTAATTAATAAGGACGATGAATTGATACGTTGGTATGACCGTGAAGACCACACCATTTTCGATGTTTGTGCCGATGATCATTGTCAACGTTATCAAGGAATTACCAAGTCTGCCAATCGACATGTGGCAGAAGCCATCCGCCGGACGTCCGGAGAGATACTTACTTACGATGGGAAAATTTGCGATGCTCGTTACAGTAAATGCTGTGGAGGAGCAACTGAGGAGTTTCAGTATTGTTGGGAGAATATCAAAAAGCCCTATTTGGTATCTCTTCCCGACACGATGCCCGACAATACGTTGGTTTCAGATTTGACCAATGAGGAAAACGCTCGTAAGTGGATCTTATCTTCCCCACAGGCTTTCTGCAACACTAAGGATGCGAGCATACTGCGCCAAGTGCTCAATGATTTTGATCAAGAAACTCAGGATTTCTATCGTTGGACGCAAGACTACGATCAACAAACATTGTCGGCGTTGATAGAGGAAAAGACAGGTATAAAATTTGGCAAGATAATAGACCTCATACCGCTTGAAAGAGGGGTGAGTGGGCGTATTTTTCGTTTGCGAATAGTGGGAACGGAACGCAGTCTTACCATAGGAAAAGAGCTTGAAATACGTCGCGTTTTGAGCAAATCGCATTTATACAGTTCGGCGTTTGTAGTAGAAAAAAGCGACTTCATTAATGGTGTCGCTCAAAAGTTCCATATTGTTGGTGCCGGTTGGGGACACGGCGTTGGACTTTGTCAGATTGGTGCTGCCGTGATGGGCGCGAAAGGTTATGAATACAAGGAAATACTGCTACACTATTATCGGGGGGCGAGCATAGAAAAAATATATTGAACGATGACTGATAACTGTAAAAGGCGCGATTGGCTATGGCTGTCCACGGTACATTTTACCCGCGGACTGCCCTATGTTATAGTCTTTTTGGTATCGTTGGTTTTTTATAATCGTATGGGGCAGTCGAATGGTACCATCACACTCAACACCTCGTGGTTTTTCGTTCCTTTCATTCTCCGCCCCCTTCTTGGACGCGTGGTGAACGGCTACTCTACAAGGCGTTCTTGGATATTGGCGATGGAACTGCTGATGGCTTTTTGCATGTTTGGTGTGGCGAGCAGCATCTCCTCCCGGCATTGGTCATTGCTCACTGCGGTGTTTTTTTTCATCATGGGATGTGGTGCGGTGGTGCATGATGTAGCGATAGCTCGGTTCTATAGACAGTATCTTAACTCGCGTCAGACGCGTATGCCCGGAGTCTTTGGTGCCTTTCTGCTCTTGTCGGTGGTTGTTGGTTTGGGCATCCCCACGATGATAGCCGGCAATTTGGAAGTGCTGAAACGGTCGGTAATCACTTCTTGGACGCTGACCTTTCGTTTCCTATCTCTCACGTTTCTTGTTTTGTTTCTTTATCATTTCTTTATGATTCCTCGCGTGAAAGATAAGCCCTCCATAGCCCTATGGAGTGGAATGACAAAGCGATGGTGGATGGAAACCAAGACCGCTTTTATGCAGTTGCCGGATTATATGGCTTTGCTTTGTTTTCTTTTGTTTTTCCTAATACCCGAGGGGATGTTCTTTCGCATCGCCCCCTTGTTTCTCATCGATCCGGGTAGCAATGGCGGACTTAGTCTGTCGCCACAGGAATTGGGCTTGACGCAAGGCACATTGGGGGCTTTTGCTTCTATCTTCGGATTGGCATTGGGCGTTAAATATGTACGGCGATATGGTTTAAGACGTTGTCTGTGGTCCATGACGGTTGCGCTCACGCTGCCTAAACTGCTGTTCATCTATCTTAGCCATAATTTCATCTCCACACTTTCCATCGTGAATGCTTGCGTTGTTGTGGAACAGTTTGGTTTTGGCTACGGCATTACGGCATATTTATTCCTGCTATTCTATTGTTCGCGTGGCAAATATTCCGTGTTCAAATTCTCCATGGCAAGTGCGTTGGCTGCTTTCTCTCTGATGTCGTCCGGTTGGTTTACGGGCATCCTACAAGAATATGTAGGCTATCGGAGATTCTTTGTTATTGTGGGCGTTGTTAATATTCTTCCGTTCCTTGTTGCCGCTTTCCTTAAGAAGTCGAAAGCCTTGGCAAACCAAAGCGACTCTTCACACATTTCCAGCAGCGATTGAACTGTTCGCACGGTTTATTAGTTGTGGGCAAAATATTTTGTTTGTCCGCTCGTTGAGAGATGTTATCAATTGTGTTCTGCTTTTTTGTCTTATCCTTTCTCTATCTCGCGCAGGACGAATACGCCTTCGCCGACCGATTTCACACCGCTGACAACCATGAACCGCTTTCCGTACTTTTCTTTCAGCGTGCAGCGGCGGGCGTTGCGACCGATGTAGTCGAGGCATCGGCCGAAGGCGCGGCTCTTGTAGTAGGCACTGTCGGGGTTGGAGACGAATTGTAGTTGGAGGGTGCTTTGCTTGAGCATGATTTTCTCGCAGCCTAATCGTCTGCCGATGCGACGGAGGGCCACGACTTGCATCAGCTCCTCGCCTTGACGGGGGACGGGGCCGAAGCGGTCTTCCAATCGTTTGCGGTAGGCATCGAGTTCCTCGTCGCGCTCAATATTGTCCAGCTCCCGGTAGAGGAGCATCCGCTCGCTGCTGCCGGGAACGTAGGTGTCGGGGAAATACATTTCCAGGTCGCTTTCTATGGCGCAGTCGTCCACGAAGTCGTCGCCCGTTATCTCTTTTCCTTCGGCCATCTCTTCGGCATAAAGGTCTTGGAACTCATCGTTTCTCAATTCGGTCACAGCTTGCGAGAGGATTTTCTGATAGGTTTCGTAGCCCAGGTCTTCCATAAATCCGCTTTGCTCTGCGCCGAGCAGGTTGCCCGCACCGCGTATGTCGAGGTCCTGCATGGCGAGGCTGAAGCCACTTCCGAGGTCGGAGAAAGTCTCAAGAGCTTCCAGCCGGCGGCGCGCTTCGGGATTGAGGGCCGAGAGGGGTGGGGCGAGCAGATAGCAGAAGGCTTTTTTGTTCGAGCGTCCCACACGTCCGCGCATTTGGTGCAGGTCGGAAAGGCCGAAGCGGTGGGCGTCGTTGATGATGATGGTGTTGGCGTTTGAGATGTCGATGCCATTCTCGACGATGGTTGTTGAGAGCAGCACGTCGTAATCGTGGTTCATGAATCCCATGACGATCTCTTCTAATGCTTCCGGTCTCATCTGCCCATGTCCTATCCCCACTCTGCAATCTGGTACATACTTATTGATAAGTTTCTCTATTTCCAGGAGATTGGCGATGCGGTCGTTTACGAAGAACACTTGCCCATTGCGGCTCATCTCGAAGTTGATGGCATCGGCGATGACCTCATGTCCGAAGGTGTGTATCTCGGTCTGTATCGGATAGCGGTTGGGTGGAGGGGTGCGCATGATGCTCATGTCCCTTGCGCCCATCAGTGAGAATTGGAGCGTTCGGGGGATGGGTGTCGCCGACATGGTGAGCGTGTCGATGTTCGATTTCAGTTGGCGCAGTTTCTCTTTGGTCGATACGCCGAACTTCTGTTCCTCGTCGATGATGAGTAGCCCGATGTCTTTCCACTTTACGCTTTTGCCTATGAGCTTGTGTGTGCCTACGAGGATATCTATTTTCCCCTCTGCCAAGTCTGCCAAAACCTCTTTCGTCTGCTTCGCCGAACGGGCACGCGAGAGATAATCCACTCTTACCGGCATATCTTTCAGCCGCTTCTTGAACGTCTGGAAATGTTGAAAAGCAAGCACCGTTGTCGGCACGAGCACTGCCACCTGCTTGCCGTCGCAGGCAGCTTTGAAGGCCGCCCGCACTGCCACTTCTGTCTTTCCGAAGCCCACATCTCCGCAGATGAGACGGTCCATCGGGCGTGCGCTTTCCATGTCTTGCTTCGTCTCTTGCGTTGCTTTCAGCTGGTCGGGCGTGTCTTCGTAGAGGAAAGATGCTTCCAGCTCGTGCTGCATATAAGAGTCGGACGAGAAGGCAAACCCCTTGTCATGTCGGCGTTTGGCGTAGAGCTTGATAAGGTCGCGTGCAATATCCTTGATGCGTTTCTTGGTCTTTTCCTTGAGCCGCTCCCAAGCTCCTGAGCCAAGAACGGAAAGACGCGGCTGTTCTCCGCTGTCGGCGCGCCGGTATTTGCTGATTTTGTAGAGCGAGTGGATGGACACATCCACTATGTCGTTGTGCTGATAGACTAATCTTATCATCTCCTGATAGGAGTCTCCTGCCGGCACACGGACGAGTCCGGCAAACTTTCCGATGCCGAAATCCACATGAACGAGGAAGTCGCCCGGCTCCATCTCCTGCAATTCCTTCATCGTCAGTGCCATCTTGCCTTGCCTTGCCTTGTCTGATTTAAGGTTGTATTTGTGGAAACGGTCGAATATCTGATGGTCGGTGAAGCAACAAACTTTCAAAGAATTGTCGATAAACCCCTCGTGCAGCGTGCGACTGACGGGTGTGAAGGGAATGTGTTCTCTGCCTGTTTCGTTTCCTATATTATCGAAGATGTCGCGCAGTCGGGCAGTCTGTTTCTCGCTGTCGGCAAGGATGTAGAGCTTGTAGCCTTGCAGAAGATAGTCCTGCAAAGTCTTGGTGAGCAAGTCGAAGTTCTTGTGAAAGAGCGGCTGCGGGGTGATGTCGAAACTTATTGTTGCCTCTCCGCCCATGATGGAAGTATCCTCGGTGCGATGCGCGCCGAATTCTATTCGCCTGAAGTTTAGTGCGTCGCCGGTGAACTGATGAGCGGAAATGAGGAGGGAGATACTTTTCAATTGCTCTCTCAACTCTTTTTGTTCCATCTCTGTCTTATCTTCCATCTGCTCAATGACGGCTTGCGAGGCAAATCCCTCATGATAAATTCGCTCTATCGTTTCCCGAACAAACAAAAAGTCTTTCATCACAAGCAATGTCTCTTCCGGAAGAAACCGGGCGAAAGGGACTCTCTCTTCCGTGATAGAGGTAAGCTCAGGCACAATCTCCACTCGCTCTTTCTTACCGAGCGAGAGCTGGCTCTCTACCTCAAAAGTGCGAATCGTATCAATGTCGTTACCGAAGAAGTCGATGCGGAACGGCAGTTCGCTTGAATAAGAATAAACATCCAATATACTTCCTCTCACCGCAAACTGCCCGGGTTCGTACACGTAATCCACCTGCTCGAAACCATAAGCTCGCAAAGTTTTCTCTATTTCCGTTACATTTACAACCGCTCCAACGGATAAGGTCAGTGTCTTTTCATTCAGTCCTTGTTTGGCAACAACCAGTTCTGCCAAAGCCGCAGGCTCGGTAACAATGTACAGGGGAAAGTCTTGCCTGTCGAAATCGTTTCCCAAAGCCGACAATCGAGAAAGCACCTCTGTGCGCAGAATTTCGTTTCCGGCATCACGCTGTCCGTATTTCACAGCACGTCGATAAGACGACGGGAAGAACAGTACCTCTGCCGTCTGCCCCTTGCCGTCCTCTGGCATGGCAATCGTCTTGAGATCGTTGTAGAAATATCCCGCCTCGTCATTGTCGTTTAACACAAAAAGTATCGTTTTCAGCCATCTTTGTGCAACGGAGGCGAAAAACATCGGTGTAGCTGAGGCCACGAGTCCTTGCAGGAAAACCGTCTTTGCCGACTTGTCTTCCAGTACTTTGCACAACGCACCTACCTGTGGCAACAGTGCGTAGAGTTGTTGTAAATCTTGTATATTCATCGCAAATCGCTTGCGCTTGCAAAGGTACAATTTTTTTATGGAACAGAAAAGCCACAAGTAGTGTTCCCTGTCGCCTTCCTCATTACCGAATTCGAAAGTGTCGTTTCATCACGTTTCTCGTTCTACATCAAAGCAATCAATGAAAATCAATAAACCCCAATCAGTCATTAGAAACCACTTTAGTTCTTTTTTCTAATGACTACCATTAGAAATATTCAATTATATGGGTTTGTTATTCAGCTGTTTACTGACTAAAAACCATACGCAATGAACTTATATCACCACCTGCGCCTGTCCGAGACAAGACAAAAGACAAGCATATTCTTTGTTTAGTCGGGTCGTTGAAAACACAAAAATCCTTCCCCCAAGACATGAGAAAAGTTCGATAATGTCCTAAATTTTCTTCATTCATCTGTCTAAAGCTTACCTTTTGCTGTCCAAAAGGTAAGCTTTTGCAATGCAAAAGGTCATGAATTGGAGTGCAACTAATCAAAGAAAATGAAGTAAAATCGAAGTTGGTGTAAACTGACTGATAATAAGCAGGAAACGGAACAATTTGCATAAAACTGCCTCTTTCAAAAAGGGCAGCAATATGCAGATTTAGGCAGAAGTTCAGTTACCAGAACGTTACCCGATTCTAGCATAGGTAACGATGGAGTAATATTCGGTAACTGAATTATTTTCGCTCGTGTGGCTGTTGCTTCGGTCGGCAGTTTTCTGCGTAAGTGAGGAACGCTTTAATTCGGGTAACTTTGCCCACAGAAATTAAAGCGTATGAAACAAGGAAAAATGAAGGTGTTGCTCTACCTCAAAAAGAGCGGTCTTGACAAGTCGGGCAAAGCCCCGATTATGGGGCGGATAACCATCGACCGTTCCATTGCCCAGTTCAGTTGCAAACTCTCCTGCAATCCCGATTTGTGGAATCCCCGTGAGAGCCGAATGGACGGAAAGAGCCGTGAGGCGGTGGAAGTGAACAGCAGGTTGGAAAACCTGTTGCTGTCCGTTCAGTCTGCTTATCAGTCCCTGCTCTCCAAAGGATGCCCGTTTGACGCAACCGATGTGAAGGAGCAGTTTCAGGGCAGCGTGCAGACACGGTGCATGCTCATCGAAAGGCTGGACATACTCATCAAGGAAAAAGAAAACCATGTAGGTATAGACATCAAGGAAGGAGCCATACACGGCTACCACTCCACCCGGATACATTTACAGAAGTTTATTCAACGGAAGTACAAGGTTTCGGACTTGGCATTCTCGCAACTTACAGAGGATTTTATCCATGAGTTCCAGCAGTATTTCTTAGGTGAGTGTGGTTTTCAGGAAAGCACGTTCTATAATGTAGCCACGCATTTGAAGACGGTATGCAGATTGGCATACCGTGAGGGATTGGCAGACACGCTCCTTTTTGACAAGGTTAAGATATCAAAGGGCAACAAGAAACTCCCCAAGGCACTCGACAAGGAAGCGTTGGAAAAGCTGAAGGCTCTCTGCTTTGAGGATTTGGAGGAAGAAATGGAAACGGCAAGGGACATATTCCTCTTTGCCTGCTATGTTGGTGCAGCCTATTGCGACCTGATGGAACTGAGCAAGTCCCACCTTGTCCGTGATGATGAAGGCAAAATGTGGCTGAAATTCAACCGCCACAAGACAGGCGTACCCTGCCGTATCAAGTTATTGCCCGAAGCCATTAGGCTGATAGAGAGGTTTCACTGCGATGAAAGGGAAACACTGCTTCCCTATATCAAGTACAAGAGCTATCAGACCTGTCTGAAAGCCCTGCGGCTTCGTGCAGGCATATCGTTTCCATTTACCACTCATACCGCAAGGCACACCTTTGCAACACTCATCACGCTTGAACAGGGTGTGCCTATTGAAACGGTAAGCAAGATGCTGGGACATTCCAACATAAGCATGACGGAACGCTATGCCAAAGTAACTCCACTGAAACTTTTTGAGGAGTTCGACCTTTTCCTCTCTTTTACAGGTGATATGCAGCTGACTATCTAACGATAAAGTCTCATCATCTTATTTTTTTTCATCCAATCAATCAAAACATTAAAGCATCAAGACAATGAGAAGTACATTCAAGATAATGTTCTATATCAACAGACAGAAAATTAAGGCAGATGGCAATACCGCCATTCTATGCCGTATCACCATAGACGGAAAAAGCACAACCATTACCACGGGCGAAGAATGCAATCCCTCCGAGTGGAACACCAAGCAGGGCTTGACGACAGACAGGAAAACCAATCAAAGACTCCATGAGTTCAGGGAAATTGTGGAAAAGACCTATCAGGATATACTGACAAGGGACGGAGTGGTAAGTGCTGAACTTATCAAGAACCACCTGCAAGGCATAACAGAGAATCCGTCAACCCTCCTTGCCATGAGCAGGGCGGAGCTGCAAGCACTCAAGGAAAGCGTTGGAAAGTCAAGGGCGGAGGGAACTTATCTGAATCTGTCCCATTCTGACAAGAACCTCCGTGAGTTTGTGGAAGATAAAGGATTGCAGGACATATCCATTTCCACCATTACGGAGGACTTGTTTGAGGAATATCGCTTCTTTCTCAAAAAGCGCGGATTAAAGGGAACGACCATCAACAACTATCTCTGCTGGCTGAGCAGGCTGATGTTCCGTGCGGTCAGCAAGAGGATTATTCGCTGCAATCCTTTTGAGCATGCCAAGTATGAGAAAGAAGAAAAGAAGATACGCTTCCTGCAAAAGAGTGAAGTTGCTAAACTTGCGACAATGAAAATGAATGACAGCGAGGCGGAATTGGCAAGGCTGATGTTCGTCTTTTCCTGTCTTACGGGACTGGCAATCGCTGATATGGAAACTCTGCAATATGGGCATATCCAAACGGCAGCGGGCGGGAGGAAGTATATCCGAAAGGAACGTCAAAAGACAAAGGTGGAGTTCGTTGTGCCGCTGCATCCAATAGCGGAGGCCATTATCCGCCATTGTTGGGAAGAACAGGAGGGAAACGAAGAACTGCAGACGGTGAAAGAAAAAGGCGACAGCCTTGTCTTCCCCCGTAGTTGCAGCCGTAGCGTAATGGGCAAGAACCTGTGCATTGTGGGCAAGGCTTGCGGTATCAGAGAACGGTTGTCCTATCATATGGCAAGGCACACTTTCGGTACAATGAGTTTAAGTGCAGGAATACCCATTGAGAGCATTGCCAAGATGATGGGGCACGCCTCCATATCAAGCACGCAGATTTACGCGCAGGTGACGGACAGGAAGATTTCGGAGGATATGGACAGGCTCATTGCCAAGCAATCTGCAAAAGAGAAAGAAATTGCGGAGAGAGAGGCTTGTGAACCTTCGGATTTTGCAACCTGTAAAATGGAGGAAACGGCATGAAAGCAAGCAATAATTCAAAGAGCAAAAATAGCACGTACAATCATCGCAGTTACTTTGATTGGGGGAGTAATATGCAGGTTGTCCACAAGGGTAAAGGCGAGATTGCCATGACGGAGGGAGAACTTGCGAGGTTCTTCGGTGTGACGTGGAGAAAACTCAATCATAGGCTTCAAGCGATAATAAAATCTTCCAACTTGCATCCCGATGAAAGGGGTGCAGGCCAAGAAGAAGTTATCAATGGTAGAGAGTGTGTTGGTTATGCATCACTTTATCCGCTCTCAACAATCATTGCCCTGTCCTTTCTATTGGACAGCATGGAAGCGCATTTATTCAGAAAGTACATCAGTAGAAGATTGCAGACAGAGTCTGCCATTGTAACGCCAATCTTCCTGTTAGGCAATACCAAGAACTAATGAATATATTTCCTTTTTCTTTCACCGATTATATCTTACTACATTACTACAATAAGAGTTAAAGCGGTGAAAGAGAAAGGATTAACGTGTAGTTGGCTGCTCAAAATAATTGTACTACGCAGTAACTACATTTGCCTTTCTTCTTTCACTGCTTCATTACGGTTAAAAAGGGAATTATATGCTATTTGTTATTTGCTTGACTATCCTCTGGAGCACGCTTTCATTGCTTATAAGTATAGATGCCGTGCCCACCATTCCGCTGATAATTTTATACCTGCAATCCGTTATCCTTACCTGTGCCGTGAATACGCTGCCTTCTGCCGTTTGTCGGGGTGTATGCGATGTGGCTGTTATTACACCATTTGCAACTCCGTATGTTTCTGCATCGTAACCCTCAACTTCGATGTTCGCTGTCATTCCTCTTGCTATCGTATTCACGTATTTATAGGGAACGGTTATTGTGCCTTGATGGGCATTTGTCATCTGCACCTTTGCACTGATGGTTTCGGGATAAGGTATAAAATATGCGCCCACCAATAGTCCCAATATCACAATGGTGATTATCGTGATACCATAACGGACAATCCTTGACGGTATCTCGCCAATGATATGCCTTACTTTCTCGCTGCGGAGTTCTATCTCGTTGTCTGCCATAATATTCCTTTCTGCTGTTAGTTGCCTAATTCTAACTGATTTTTTACGAGGTTATAGTATGCACCCCGCTTTGCTGTGAGTGCTTCGTGGTTGCCAATTTCTACCACCTTGCCTTTATCCAATACCACTATCTGATCAGCATTCTTCACCGTACTTAGGCGGTGTGCCACGATAACCACCGTCTTGCCTTTGTAGAACTCATCAAGATGTTCTACTATCATACGCTCATTGTTGGCATCGAGCGAGTTGGTGGCTTCGTCAAGAAAGATATAGTCGGGATTCTTATACACTGCCCTTGCTATCAGGATACGCTGTTTCTGTCCTTGACTCAAACCAACGCCATCGCGACCGATCTTAGTGTTGTATTTTAAGGGCAGTCCCATTGCATAGTCATGAATACAAGCTATTTCAGCAGCTTTCTGCAATCGCTCCTTGTCAATCTCGCCGTCATCTACGGCAATGTTCCTTGCTATACTCTCGGAGAATATCACACCGTCTTGCATCACCACGCCACATTGCCTGCGCCACCATTTCTTATTAAGTGCGTTTACATCTGTTCCGCCAATAGTTATTTGACCTCCCAATACGGGGTAATAGCCTAACATGAGTTTGATGAGCGTTGTTTTACCGCTGCCCGATGCGCCCACAATGGCTGTTACCTTACCTTTGGGGATAGTGAGACTAACATCATCTATAATAGTTTTCAGTGCGTGAGGGTCGTATTTGAAGTTTACGTTTTCAAGGTCTATGCCTTCGTTTTCTTCTTTCACTGCTGTTTCCAATCCTTGCTTTCCGTTCTCATCATCCATACGGTGGATTTCATTGATACGTTCAAGGCTTATCTTTACATCCTGCACCGAATAGAAGAAACTCATCAACTGCTCGACAGGTGAGTTGAGTTGCCCAATGATATACTGCACGGCAAGCATCATACCCAGCGTGAGTTGTCCATGAATGACGGCTGTTGCTGCGACCACCGTGATGACGATGTTTTTCAGTTCATTGATGAAGATGCTGCCTGCCTCTTGTGTCTGTTGGAGTTTCAACGATTTCATCTGCACTCCAAAGAGGTCTGCCTGCACGTCCTCCCATTCCCAGCGTCTGCGCTGCTCGCAGTCTTGGAGCTTTATCTCCTGCATGGAGGTGATAAACTCGTAGGTCTTGTTGTTGTTGATGGCTTGCTGCTCAAAGAGTTCGTAGTCAAGTACCTTTCTGCGCCTGAGGAAGAGTGCAAGCCAACCGCCATAAAGCAGACTGCCGAGCATGAAGATGGCAAAGACGAGCCAATTATAGGATAGCAGTACGATGCTGAACACCACAAAGGTGAAGAGTGAGAACACGATACTGAGCGTCTGTTGCGTCAGAAACGTGTTCACCCTACTGTGGTCGCCCATACGCTGCATGAGGTCGCCCATCAGTTTGGTATCGAAGAATGACATCGGCAGCTTTAAGAGCTTGATGAAGAAGTCGCTTACCAATGAGATGTTGATGCGCAGCGAGATGTGCAGCAACAGCCAACGGCGAATAAAGTCGATGGCAGTACGGCTCACGGTAAGCATCAGTTGTCCTAAGAGTATCAGCCATATAAAACCGATATTCTGGTTTTTGATGCCCACATCCACGATAGACTGGGTGAGGAAAGGCAGAATAAGCTGTAACAAACTGCCCACGAGCAAACCTAAGACAATCTGCCCGAAGTACTTGCGATATTGCTTGATGTAGCCAAAGAGGAATCTGAACGAGCGTTCCTCTGTTGGCTGTTCCTCCATCTGCTTTTCATAAAATGCTGGTGTGGGTTCCAAGAACATGACTATTCCTTTCTCCTCACCGTCCGATTGAGTGCTGACCCAATGCTTCTTAAATACTTCGAGGTCGTATTTTACATGCCCTTTTGCAGGGTCTGCAATGTAGAATCCGTTCTTTTTAACTTTGTATAGTACAACAAAATGATTTTGGTTCCAATGGAGTAAGCAAGGATAATTTATGTCTTTTATTTGATACAAGCTTGCTTTTCCACATAGCACATCAAAACCTAAGGCTTCTGCCAATTGTTTTAAAGCCTGCATTGAAACACCCTCATTGGTTATAGTACAGGTATTTGATAGAGTTTCAAATGAACACTTTCTACCATAATACTTACAGACCATAGCCATGCAGGCAATCCCACACTGCATGGCGTCATGTTGCCTATAAAAATAAAAGGACATTTATTTTGCTGTGTTGTATTTGGTAAGACCGGAGTCGTTGTCTCTATTATTAATGTTTTTACCCAGATGCCTTCGTGAATTGCCTTTTGACAAAGAATAGACGAAAGTCAGTGCCACAAGATTTTTGAAATTACCCCATCGGGTCTTTTCTACGAAATGGAATGAAGGAGTGTCCGCATAAATCCTGGAAGGATCGGGATTGTAAATGAACATGGCACCCACGGTGATTGCACCTAATTTATAGGTAAGGGATGCGTTCGCATTATACCCAATCTTCTCAAAGACATCACCTTCAACAGTGGTCATCGGTAGATTGTGGTTGGTAATGAACTGCCACTTGCCTGCCACCACCTGACAAGAGATTCCGACATTGTTCAGATTGTGGTTGACACGCTGATTAGGCGTATTGTATTTGGAAGACAGATAGTTATAGTAAGGCTGCAAAGTTAGCCAGGAGAAAGGTCTGCAACTCAGAACAAGCGATGCGCCATACTCGTTGACATGGCGGATGCCCACAATCTGGTTCACGAAGTCCGAACCGTCAGCGGAAACAACTGTCATATTCTTGCTGGGATAGTAGGCATGGCTGACGGAAGGTTTGACAAACCAGATATTATTGGCCGACGCATACTGGAAGCTAAGTTCGGTGCGGTAGAAATGGTAGGGCTTCAGACTGCTGTTGCCTTGTAGATAGAATCGTTCATCCACGACGGTACGACTATCTGTGAGCTGACCGACGTTAGGAACCGCAGATGCTATGGACGACGTCAGGCGTAGCGAACTGTGTTTGTGCAGCTGGTAATTAAGAGAAACAGAAGGCCGCATAAGGATGTAGTTGGCTATTGCCTTCGTCGCAGTTCTATATCGGTTGTTCTCCACACCGATTCCCAGGTTGTAGGACAATGCCCCCCATTGATTGGTGTAGTCGGCGTATAGGTATTCCTTTTGCGTATTCACTGTCGACAAATTGGATGCCCCGTCTGTCTGACGCAGGTTTTTGTATTGATAGTAGGCTCCTATCTGTATATTTCCCTGCCACAGTTTGTCAGTATAAAGTGCTTCTGCTATTAGCGAGTAAGACTTGTTGTCGACGACGTTGGTAAACGTTCCCGTTCCCGAGGTGTTTGTTAGATTATTGTTCGAATTGGATTTGAAATAAGTGTTCACCACATTGACCGACAGACTGTTGCCTTTACGGAAGGTGTGTCCGAAGTAGATGTTGGCCGATATGGATGAAAAGTCACTTTGAAGCCTTCTGTGGTTGGCATCTTCCAATGTACCCGTCCGCAAGAGCTGTTGACTGTATTGCTGGGTAGCCGGAAACTTACGATATTCTAAAGTGATATTGAAAAGGTTGCTGTTTTGGAAACGCTGATAGAATAATTGTCCTATGTGGTAGGTACCAGTGTATTTACCCGACAGACCCTTGTAATCGTTCGTCACATCCGGATAGACATAACGGTTTTCCATGGTGTTCCGGTCAAGATGTCTGTAGTCCAGAAAATATGCCGCAGACACCTTGTTGAGCGAATCGCTATAACTGGTGGAAATCAAGTTGGTACCATATCCTGTGGTGATACTGTTTTTGGTGTCGAGATATAGTGAATAGTGCCTTTTGTTGGTGCGCTTAGTCGCTACATCTAATACAGCACCTATCTTCTCATGCGCAAACCTTGCAGGCGGATTGGAATAGTAGTGCAGGGTCTTTATTTCGTCGGCTTTGAGCAGCATCAGTTCACGTACCGACCTCCTGATTCCATCAATCAGCACCAAGACAATTTTACCATCTGCCGTCAGCAGTTCACCGCTGTTTGTTGAAAGTCTGAATTGCGGCAGGCTACTGATGGCCTCCAAAGCGTTGTTTCCCATCTGTCTGGCACGCCTGTCTAACAGGATGATGTCTGCGTTGCCGAAGCTTCTTAGCCCTTGAGCCGACACAGTGACCTCTGAAAGGTTCTGTATGCTTTCTGTCAGCTTGACCACTCCGACATCGCCACGCTTGCACGTTAGCTGTTGTGGCCGATACCCTAAACAAGAGAATTTCAACAGGAACTGTCCGTCTTCGTCTACATTCAAACTGAAGGTTCCTTTTGAATCCGTCAACGTGTGAGCAATGGCTGCCGTGTCAGATAAGCTGGCCAATACGCAGTCAACGCCGGCTAATGGACAGCCAGACGGATCGGTCACCGTACCGTATATCCTGTTCTGTGCGTTGCTGCTTATCAACGAGACTACAAAGGCAAACCATAACGTTGTGAAAATTCTTGCCACCATAATATAAATTATTTACACATTGAATCAATGTAATTTACCATCGAATCTTCCAAATTGATATCCATTCCATCGAATTTACACGCATTTACATATTCATTATCCCTTGGACACACCCCCATACAAATTGGAAGTTGTTTGCATTGTAAGCACCGTTTATTCTCAAAGGATTTCACCTCATATTTTCTGATAAAATCCATGTTCCAAGAAATAGAACCATCGTTTTGAATAATGCCATGAGTTTTGTTCTCATACAAATCATTGCATGCCGTACATTTTATAACATCACCATTAAAATTAATGGCATTATAATACTTACGACTAGCGTAACATGGAACGAAGTTTGTGATAACGTCCAGACGTATTGTGTTATAACCAGATTGTTCAAATAAATTAAGAAGTTCTCCGATGTCTTTATATCTATCTTTCCTTACCTTTTCTTGCCATACTTTTTTGGGGGTAATCGTTATTCTTCCCCGATTAGCCATTGTAATGTGATGGTTGATTTGATCTACTATTTCATAATTTAGATTCTCGTCAGTATAGTTAATTCTCAATAGAATATTAACAGCCTTTGTATTGCTGAGCAATTGGTTGATGTTGTTTAGAACATGATCGAATGCAGAATCACAACCTTTCTGATATTTTACTTTATCATGGTTCTGTTTGGGTCCATCTAATGTAATATGAAACCGCGTCATGCCAAGTTTTTGAATTAATGGAATGTTTTTGGGGAAAATGAAGTAACCATTTGATGTAGCTGTTGTTGAATATTTTACACCTTTTTTCTCACATTCTTTTTGTGCGAATTCACATATTGGCTTTATAATTTGTTTTAAGTACATTAACGGTTCACCACCAAACCATTCGATTTGAAGTGATTCTATATTCTGTACATCAATCATATATTTGATGTGTGTCATCACATTCTCCATTGTACTCTTCGACATTCTTGAAGGTATATGATTTTGTATGCAATACCAACATTTAAAGTTGCAATCCAAGGTTGGTAGAATGATTAACAGATAGTTCTTCTTGTTTACTGAATCACAATATCTTTTCCTAATTATTGAAAGCTCATCAGTATTATCCGGCACAATGAAACCACTTGCTGATAGCTTGTCTTTTAGAACTTTAGGGATGAACTCAATTCTTTCTTTGTCTGTGAGTAGCCTCTCTATTTTTAACCCTAAATCCTTGGGAAGCTTAAAATAAGTGTGTTCAAGCCCATTGTACCAATAAGATTGGTTATTTTGGTATATTATATAGTTATAATTACTTGCTTTCATATATTACAATACTTAATTAACATCCCGTAAAAAAATAAAAGAGCCATATCAAGTATGGTAATGAACGATATGGCTCTTAAAGTGTTGAAGTTTCATTATCATCTACCACGAAATACCTTCAGGTACACGTTGAAATGATGTAGAACTGTTCATTAAGCATGTTGTACCCCCGGTTGAGATTGATCTGTCACAATAATAACATCACATCCGCATCCGGCAACATTGTTAGAACATCCTGTCTGAGAGGCTGCCATTTCAGAAGCTCCACCCTTGACTTCAAGCGACTCCATTAAGGATAATTCCTCAACTGAAAAAAGTTTTTGGTTTTTCATTTAATGTAACATTTAATCGCCTTCTTACTGCTTCAGGCATTGCATTCTTTTGTCGTCAAAATTAGAAAAATATATAGTTGAGTTCAAATAATTTCGATGTTTTCTTGCAGGTTTCCTTGCAAAATCATACTTTTGTATGATAATATATAATCTTTCATGTAACATTATATAGTCAAAAAACGTGAACACGTAAAAAACTCCATAGAATGACGATTTTCGATATTTTAAAAGGGTTAAAAGAGGCAGACGACAACACACAGAGTATCCGGAGTCAAGCCACCAGTGATTATTCTCCTTATATAAAAAGTGCCCAAGCTACTGATAGGCTTGGATATGGAAAAATAGTTCTGATTGATTTCTGTCAATATACTTTTCTATATATATCACCATCTATTTTTTCAACTCTACAACAAAAAAGATTTAGAGATAACGGAGGAAGAATTGATAATATACTTGATGAAAGGCAGTTAAGCTATTTGAGCAATATTCTTAAATCGTATTTCGCGTTACAAAAAAACTATGCCCGTATAGAGTCCTCTGTCTTGCATTTTGACTTTTCAATAAATACCTCTTTATGTAAGCAAATGATACATGCCTCGTTGACCCCTTGTTTAGTAATGATAAAAAAATAACTTGGTATTTTTTTCTCTCTCTCCATGAAACCATATAGTTCCATTTCTGGAGTTTTTCATCAATTGAATACACTGCTCAAGACCGATGCCTCGGCTCCGAAAATGTACCAAGTTATTTTTTAATCATTACTTAATATATTCTCTGGAGTTCCGACAGAAGAATTACGGTTCATACCGGTTGCATGCGTACTTGTAGTGATAGTTGCAATGGCAAAGAAAGTAACAAACAAAACGATAAACTTTTTCATATTTTTTCTTTTTAACGAGTTGATAAATTAAAGATATATGTCAATTCACAGGATGATAGAAGGTAAAAGGTGAGGTGATAATAGAGCAATCACCACAAATACCCAGCCTACGAACTGCAAATACCATATATTGCTATACATATATTTTTGAATAATAAATGAACGGTTAGCCTCTATTTCTTTGTAAGTTAATTTGTTACCTACTTTGAGTTGTAATTTTAACCATTTCATGTATTTGTAATAGCAAAATAATTTTGTGTAATCCGAGAAGAATGGATTCGTTTCGAAAATCAGTTGAGTGGCGAATGCCATATAAACCGGATAAGGGACTTTGAACATACTTCCGTAAATCATTAGCATAACGAATAAGAACCATGTCATAGCATTGCCGCTTATCAGGAATAAAAAATTCTTTTTATTAGACACTTGTGCGTTGATGACAGAAACATAAATATGAGGCAGAGGTTTCCAAGTGCCCCCTATTTTGTCTATTTTCATATTTACGGCCTTTGCTGTCAATACATGAGCCAGTTCGTGGAGCATCATCAGGATAATGAAAGTAATTATAAATGTGATCATTGTTTACTCCTTTTTACTTGAAATCTTTTGAAACAAAAATAGAAAGCTATCATGAAAGCCGCGGCCCACAAAGCCAAATACAATGTATAGGTATAATCACCTCTGAGAACTTTCAACACGGGCGTAATCGGGGAGAATTCCACAATGCCTTCGAATACGGGATTTATTTCTGTCATCGGATAAAATGTGTCACTTAAAAATATCAGTCCAAAATAGATGATGTTGATTAATCCTTTTTCGCTTTCAGCTTTCATGTTGGTGAAAGAGAGCAGTAAGCCCAAGAAAGAAAACTCTATTAATCCCAATATTGATCCTGACAGTATGGAAAGGTATTGCGGCACGTTTAATGTCACGCCAAATATGGCTCTACCTAATATAAACAGTATTACAAAAGAAAACAGGATGTAAATCATCCGGCTGAATACCAAACTGATAATATGAGTAATGATGTTGTAAGGCATTACTTTTATGAACTTCATGACTCCTGATGTGTAATACTGTTTGATAACCCCGCCAATAGCGAATAATCCGTCACTGGCTATGGTCATAGCGCAAATTCCCGTCAGCAAGAATACACAATATTCTTTGTTGTTGATTCCCCATATACTGGAAAATATAAGGAAAATAAATGCCGGAAATATCACCGTAAAAAATACGGCTTGCTTGATTCTCATGGAAGAAAGCAATTGATAATAGATTGAAGCTATGAGTACTTTCATCTTTCTGATTTTGTTAAGTAATGATTAAAAAATAACTTGGTACATTTTCGGAGCCGAGGCATCGGTCTTGAGCAGTGTATTCAATTGATGAAAAACTCCAGAAATGGAACTATATGGTTTCATGGAGAGAGAGAAAAAAATACCAAGTTATTTTTTTATCATTACTAAAATTTGATATATATCCTCTAACTCAACAGGCATAAGTGAAAAATTGTAGGTTCGGGTCTGAACCTTTTGTAATGTTTTGGTATCTTCTCTCTTCAAGTATATTTTGAGGAATTTATCATCTGGGATGACCAATACATTTTCATCATTTTCAAAAGGATCAGTGCCGGACAGTTCTTTAGAGATGACAATCTTTTGCTGATATGCCGACTCATTTATCAATTCCTGCGGGCTCAATGCTTTCGAGATAATTTTCCCTTCGTAGATAAAATAGATTTTGGTTGCATATTTTCCGGCTTCTTCCCAAAGATGTGTCGTGAACAGGACACCCCGGTTTTTGCTTTTGAAAATATTCCTCCAGATAACCTCCCTTATCATCGGATCGAGATCGGCGGTCGGTTCATCCAGAATCAACAATGACGGGTTATGTAATACGGACAAAAAAATGGCAACCCTTTTTCTTTCCCCTTTTGAAAGTTGATAAAAGAACCTATTCTTTATCTTATCTAATTCAAGGAAATCGTAGATGTCTCGTGGCAATTCCGATATGTTATAGATTCTTCGAGTGAATCCGATTATTTCTTTGACTTTTAACATGGGGAAAATAACCGGATTATCCCAAAGCACACCAATATTCTGTTTGTTCTGGTCGAAGTTGCCTTTTCCGAAAAATGCGAAATTGCCGGATGAACATTTCATCATATTACACAACAACTCAATGAATGTTGTCTTTCCGGAACCGTTCTGTCCTAATAGAGCTACAATTTCTCCAGGATTAACTTCCAGCGATACATTGCGCAGGATGGAAGTACCCTGAATCGAAAAAGAAATATTATTTGCTTGTAACATTGTCATCTTGAACCTCCTTGTTTTTTCCAATTACAATCACATTTTGCACAGTTTCAAAGGTTCCGTCAGCAGAGAGGATCTGGTTGATGTTGTCATCAACGTAGCTTCCCAGAACGCAAGAGCCAAGTTCGAGAAATTCGGCGAGTAACGAGATGTTCTGAGTTAAAAATCCAACTTCCTGAAGTATAAATCGGTAGCCTCTGTCGCCATATTTGATAAGTACTCTCTCAAAGAAGGACGTGATGAAGAACACGCAACTACAATGTTGCAAATCCACGAAAGGTTCTGCTACGAGATTTTCTCTTAAATATTCCATATAATCTTCTTCTTTGATGAATTCGAGAACTGACTTATTGGGGCTATAATGGTAAATTCCTTTAGGCAATACACTTGTATTCAAATATACGTATAATTCAAGTGGATATAAGGCACCTGCAGATGGAACCGTTCTGAATCGTAACGTAGCTTCTGATTCTTTATTAAAGTCTTCTCCGCTAATTCCATAGCTATAATGGCAGAGTAGCGCCAGCTCGTTGAGCGAAATGGAGTAAGGAGAATAGGCTCTTCCGGAACGGCGCTTAGCAAGGATATTGAATAGATTGGTTTTTTCACTACCAGGCATCTCTTTGAGATAAGGTTTCAAATCATACTCTTTGCTGGTGGGAAACACTTTATACGGTTGGCACGAGCGTTGGTGGACGTATTTATTGGAGAAACTTTGGATACTTTCAACTTGTTTGCGAATCAGAAACTTATCAAATTTCACATTCTCGTTAAAAATCAAAGCCAACGATTCACCAAAATTTTTAGCTCCATATAGTCCTGAATCTAAGCTTGCTATTAATGCTTTTGATTTTATTGTTTTCATATTATTAAGGGAATGGATGTGGATATACATTTAATTCTTCAAAAGGATAGCATTTGTAGCCTAGTTCCTGCGGTATCGTATATAGTCTTTTTCCGCCCAGGAAATAAAAGGAATACGCACCACCCATTTGTATTAATTGAGGAACGATAACCCTCAGACAATAGAAGCCTGCCTGATTTACATCAGGAGTCGTGATGTCTTTTACTAATACATTGTAACCTTTGGACTTCAGTACGCTGGTAATGTGCCGGATGTTCTCTTTGGTTGAGCGTGCAGACTCTTCAAGAAAATCAATCTTTCTGGTCGGCTTTGTTTCCGTCCAGATTTTGAAGACCTCGCACAGTTCTGGTTTTTTTATATATAGTATAGAATGGTCTTCGAAATCCAGTAATGTATGAAAGTTTTCAGAAGGCTGCCAATTCTTTTTCTCTCCTAACAAATATCTGAAATAGCTGACGCTTTGCCCCATTTCGAGAATAACTTTCTTCAATGCTTCGCCATAGGTGTCTCTTGTCGCAGTGCCTACGGCTACAAATTTACCATATTCGGCTTCATCGAAACAGATACCATAAACTGTCGGAATACCTAAGTAACGTTTAAAAAATAACTTGGTATTTTTTGTCTCTCCATGAAACCTTGTAGTTCCATTTCGGTAGCTCTTCATCAAAGGTAATATGCCGTTGACAGACATCATCATAATTGCTATCCACACAACGAGAAGTGTCGTACTTCTTTCTGTTGATGTTGGTGAAGACACAAAGGCCGGATTTCGTTCTGGCCTCTGCGGCAAGTTCGCATGCCTGCTCAACGCTCTCGAAGGAAATACCACTCCATACTCTGGTGATTTGAGAGAAAAGCCTGTGTTCAATGGGGTTCCACTTCGACGTGTACGGGGGATAGTGCGCCACTATTATGTCAATATGGAGGTCTTCGGAAAGTTTGATCAGCTCTTGCTTGAAAAGCCTGCTGGAACTGCTGTTGGAACCTCCACCGTCACAGAGCAACATGATGGCAGTTGCATGTGGATAGATGTCTTGGAGCACACGATACCAGTAGTACTTGAAGTTGTCGCAGAAGAACCCGGCTGTGTCATGGCTTATTCCGAAGCTCATGTATCCAGTATTCTTTTGAACATCGTAGATGCCATAGGGAATGATTTTGCCGCTTGCAAAGGAGGGGAAGTCATGGTCCCTGCATCGCGGCGACCTGTCGCAGTATACCTGTCCGCCTCTTCTGAATGGGCCGACCAACTCTTTCTTCTTCGTGTCTATACTGAAGACGGGTATGTGATTTTCTTCACACATGCTTCTCATTGCGGAGATTTTCTCGAACTGTTCGTTTCTTTTATTGCACTCTGCCATCGAGGTACACTTCTTCGGAGTGCGTTTCTTGAATCCCTCTTTGGATATGATTTGTTTGAGGGTGTGATAGCTTATGCTTATTCCGTAATCCACCTCCATCTTGTCTCTTATGATGCCAGGCGAATAGAAAAGCATGCGTACGCTCTCATCTTGCGGCAAGCCGCCTATGGCATCTTCCGTAATCTCCCGGAAGATGTCGATATACTCGGGATGAACACTGAGAATACTCTTTCTGCCTCCACCTTTCTTCCTTATGTGTCCGGCAGCAATTGTGTCCCCGCTCTCAAGCTCGTGAATACCTCTATACACTGTATTTCTGGTGACATGATATGTTTTGCAGACCAGACTCACGCCGTGCGTTCCAAGTTCCATCGCCTTGTGGGCACAGAACAACCTGCGTTGGCGTTCGTCCAGATTGGCGACTTCTGGGAAACTCCCTGATTTGTCGCACTCGCTATGTCTTCTCTTGTATGCTTCCACCTGCGCCCTGCGCAAGGGCAAAGATACAAAAAATAAACGACAACAAAGAATTAAACAACAACGTATATCATTACGTATCAGTTAATTAAACCTTAATTCCGCAACACTATTATAAATTAAACTTTTTAAGTACCTGAGCAACAAAAAGTTGCTCAGGATTTTGCCATGTCAGAATTTTCACTTATCTTAGTGTTGCAAAAAAAAACAAGAGAATCCAACGATAGACATGGCGAAGATACAAATTAAATCTGAGAGACTCACTCCTTTTGGGGGATTATTTTCAATCATGGAGCAATTTGACTCCACATTATCATCTGTCATCGACTCAACCCTCGGTCTAAGGTGTAGATCGTTCGGTTATCAGTACAGCGAAATCATCCGTTCTCTCATGAGTATCTACTTCTGTGGCGGTTCATGTATTGAGGATGTCACTACTCATTTGATGAACCACCTCTCACTTCATCCGACACTTCGCACTTGTAGCTCTGATACTATCCTCAGGGCGATAAAGGAGTTGACGCAAGAAAACATTTCATACACATCAGATATGGGCAAGACCTACGATTTCAATACGGCTGACACTCTCAATACTTTATTGCTCAATTGTATATTTGCATCTGGCCAACTGAAAGAGGGTGAGATGTATGATGTTGATTTCGACCATCAGTTCATAGAGACAGAGAAGTATGATGCAAAGCCTACATACAAGAAGTTCCTTGGTTATCGCCCTGGCGTGGCGGTTATTGGCGATTTGATAGTCGGTATAGAGAATAGCGATGGTAACACAAATGTTCGTTTCCATCAGAAGGACACGCTGAAGAGGTTCTTTGAGAGATTTGAACAGAATGGGCTCATTATCAATCGCTTCAGAGCTGATTGTGGATCATGTTCCGAGGAAATCGTGGAGGAAATAGAAAAACACTGCAAGTCCTTCTATATCCGTGCTAACCGCTGCAGTTCGATCTACAATGACACCTTTGCTCTCAAAGGCTGGAAAACTGAAGAAATCAATGGCATTGAGTTTGAATTGAACTCTATCCTTGTTGAGAAGTGGAAAGGTAAGGCATATCGACTTGTGATTCAAAGACAGAAACGGATGGATGGTGTGCAGGATTTTTGGGAAGGAGAATACACATACCGTTGTATCCTGACTAACGACTATGATTCTTCCGTAAGAGAAATTGTCGAGTTCTATAACCCTCGTGGAGAAAAGGAACGTATCTTCGATGATATGAACAATGGTTTCGGGTGGGACAGATTGCCCAAATCCTTCATGGCAGAGAACACAGTGTTCCTTCTTCTTACAGCACTTATCCGTAACTTTTACAAGGCCATTATTCAAAGACTTGACGTAAAGAAGTTCGGACTCAATGTAACAAGTCGCATAAAAGCGTTTGTCTTCAGGTTTATCTCTGTACCAGCCAAGTGGATCAAGACATCAAGGCGGTATGTGCTGAATATCTATACCTGTAATTATGCTTACGCAGATGTTTTCCAGACTGATTTTGGATAGTGCCTACAACTTATGGGAATGATATTGTGTATTGCCTCAAGTCACATTGTGGGGTAAGGGGATATTGTAGGCAGAAGTGGGTGCTTCAAGTTCAAATTATCTGCAAATTCAGTAATGAGAGGACGTGTAAACGCAATAAGAACCTTCAAGGGCTTAGTTGCGGATTTGAGGTTAAATAAAATATATGAGAACTGCTAATATCGAATTGAATACATTGTTCAATGCCGATGTCTTTGGCCTGAAAATGTACCAAGTTATTTTTTAATCATTACTTAATTGACAGTAACAAACATATTACACTAGGAATTTGTATGTTAACGTATTCAACAAGAAAACAAATAGGGAACGCCTTGGTTAAGTTATCTGGGGTTGACTATCATTTTGAATTGAGAAACGATAAATGGGTGCAAACCAATAATTCACATTTAACTAATATGGAAAAAGTTATTATTGGGCAAAGTGCAAATGGTAAAAGCATAGCGAACATCGCAGAGTATCTCTCTGTTTCGATAACTACAATCAAGACTCACAGAACAAACATATTCAAAAAACTTGGAGTTAGCAATATTACTGAGGCCATACAATATGTAGAGGATTATAATCTAATTTGAGTACTATCTCCAAAATATCGTATCAGGCAAAAGTTGATATCGAAAAGTGGTTTTGTTGGATTTTCTACTGAAGATATACGGATTGAAATGTCTAGTAATTACAAGTAACTATTTGATTATTAATATTGTTTTATGTCCTTTGTCGCTGAATAGCTACTTGCAATATACCTGTTACCGAGACCTCTGCAAAACTATTTTTAGAAGAAAAACTATGATTGATTATCAGTAAGTTATATTCACTTTATTCTTCTTTTTACGGACTTTTGCAGAGGTTTCGTTACCTCTTATAATTCTCCTCCAACATTTTTTCCAAATCCGACTCCTTATAAAGTATCTTCCCTGCAAACTGTGTGTAAGGAATAATCCTCCTGTCCCGATAGTCCTGCAAGGTGCGAGGGCTGATATACAGCCTCTCGCATACTTCCTTACCTGTAAGGAAGTGCTCATCGCCAAATAGCGGCTTGTGTGTCTGTGCCACTTCCTTAATTCTCTTGCTTACTCCGCTGATAGCTGACAGCACCACCTGCATATCGTCCGCCTCTATATTCAAATCTCTTACCTGTTCCATAATCTTCGTGTCTATTTGTTGATTTTAGTTTTTCCCGTTTCAGCTTTCTCCGTTTTTGTTTGGAGCAACTGTTCCACGTCCTCACGCTTGTAGTAGCACTTATGCCCGATTTGGGCAAAGGGCAACACACCCGTATCACGGTAGTGCTGCAAGGTGCGCTTGCTGATATTAAGCAGCCTGCACACATCACCGTTGTGCAGCCAATCGGTGTGCCTGCTTCGTTCCCCGAATGCCTTGTGGCAGGTCTCGGCAAGGCTGAGAATCTCGTTCCTCAGCTTTGCCCAGTTTGAATCCGTAATGATAAAATATCCCATAGTTTTATTATTGTTTTGTTTGTATTTCTGTCTTATTGGTTTAATAAAACCTTTGTCCGTCTTGCGTTTCACCGCATATTTCTGCCTGCAAAAGTAGAGAGTGTTTGCCATACTTCAAAGCACGAGGGAACAGTAGGGAAATAGAGGGAAAAACATGGAAATGGCAAAAGGATTGTCGCTCTCTTTCTTTGTCTCTTTACTCCATTTTATCATATCCTTTTAGCCGACGCAATACGATGCGTATTGTAGCA
The DNA here is from genome assembly GCF_008016795.1 of Prevotella brunnea. GTDB lineage: Bacteria > Bacteroidota > Bacteroidia > Bacteroidales > Bacteroidaceae > Prevotella > Prevotella brunnea. The sequence goes on along the minus strand of NZ_SDIK01000024.1, from coordinate 3,650 downwards.
AATTAGCACCTGCCTTTCTTGCATCCTTTACACACTTGTCCTCTTGTTTTGGGCTTAAATCCATACTTTCCAACAGTTTCTTGTCAAAAATCTGTGAGAAATTCATAGCCAATGTACGCAACATTATGCAAGCACTCTCCGAATGCTTGGCACTTTCTTGTTCTCTTCATAACTTCACTCTTGGAAACCAAACCAAGCATATAATGAAGAAGAATGCAGATAAAGGTAAATCGGAGGGAGGAAACAATATGTCCAAGCAAAAGAAGACTTCCTCAAAAAACGGTGAGATAGAAACCTATCTGTCCTCTCGCTATGAGTTCAGATACAACACTGTATTGGGAAGAACCGAATACCGAAGCAAGAACGATGCTCATTTCTCAAAAGTGGGTCGCTATGAAATCAACACGCTCCGCAGGGAGATAGACAACGACATCGGGATTATCACATCTTCTGATAATCTCTATTCCATCATCGAGAGCAGTTTCTCTCCACGCATCAACCCCATACAGGAGTATTTCAAAAAGTTGTCTGCAACGGATATAGGCAGCAGTAACCCTGATTGTGGAAATAAAGTTTCCCTTTCACTGAAAGCCATTCCCGACTTGGCAAGTTGCGTTGTCGTGCGCAACTCCGACAAATGGCTGCCGTACCTCACCAAGTGGCTCGTGGCAGTGGTTGCCAACGCAATGGACGACCGTGAGTGCCGTAACCATACCTGCCTCGTACTCACAGGCGAGCAGGGCAAGTTCAAGACCACGTTCCTTGACCTGCTCTGTCCCCCAGCACTGCACGGTTACAGTTACACAGGAAAAATATATCCGCAGGAAAAGGACACACTCACTTATATCGGTCAGAACCTTATCGTAAACATAGACGACCAGCTAAAAGCCCTCAATAAGCGGGATGAGAACGAGCTGAAAAACCTCATCACCTGTCCGATGGTCAAGTACCGTATGCCGTATGACAAGTACGTGGAGGAGCATCCCCACTTGGCAAGCTTTGTGGCATCAGTGAACGGCAATGACTTTCTTACAGACCCGACAGGCAGCAGAAGGTTCCTGCCCTTTGAAGTACTTTCCATAGACATAGAGAAAGCCAAGCGTATTTCAATGGACAATGTCTATGCTGAAGCCAAAGCCCTGCTAAAGTCAGGTTTCCGCTATTGGTTTGATGATGAAGAGATTGCCGAACTATACAGGGAGAGTGAGGACTTTCAGGTACAGACCGCTGAGATGGAACTCTTGCTGCGTTGCTTCGAGAAACCAGCGGAGGACGAAAACTATTCGTTAATGACCACTACGGAGATACTCACCTATTTGGGTATTTATACCCACCAGCCACTTGTTGCCAAACGTATGGGCGAAGCCTTGAAGAAAGCAGAATATATAAAGGTGAGCAAACGAAGAAACGGTGGTAGCCCCATCTATGTCTACAAGATTAGGAAAATCTTGCCCTGCCCGCTCCTTCAAACTTGTAGTAGTCAAATGTAGTAGAATGTGTAGTATTGTCTTATACTACAAAGTAATACTGATTATCAATCACTTATCACAAAATAATATGTAGTAAGAAGAAAGATGAAAAAGTTTGGAGGGGAAAAACTTTGGAAACGGTAAAACCATAAAACAGACAAGCATAAATAATTATCATTCAACCCATTAAAGTATCAAAACAATGAAAAAAGAAGATTTATCACTAATCAAACGATATTCCATCGTGGAATATCTCGAAAGGAAAGGCATTAGGCCTGTCCGTAAAACATCTACCTATGTCATGTATCGCTCACCACTCAGGGAGGAAACTCATCCGAGTTTCAAGGTGGACACGGAAAAGAACCTTTGGATAGACTATGCCGAAGGCAGGGGCGGAAGTATCATCGACCTTTGTATACGCTTGGAAGGCTGCACGCTCTCGGAAGCCATCTGCCGTTTGGGGCAGAACGCTTTAGAGCATACAGCGTACTGCTCCTGTTCTTCAAAGAGAGAAACATCTATCAGTCCAAATCAAAGAAAGGATATAACAGCAAGCGGAACAAGGAGACTGACAAGCATCTCAGACACCTTGCCGCCGCACCTGCAGGAGTATCTCAAAAAGGAACGCTGTATTGATTTAGAAAAGGCAACACCCTTTCTCAAATGTATCAGCTACGAGGTAAGGGAAAGAAGATATGAAGCCATCGGCTTTGCCAATTCTTCAGGTGGTTATGAACTACGGGACAATCATTTGTTTAAGGGAACGATTGCCCCGAAAGACATCACCCCTATATTTGAGGACAAGGCACAACCTGTCTGTCTGTTCGAGGGCTTTATGGATTTTCTTTCTTTCCTTTCAATGAAAGAGGAAGTAACCAACCAATGCCTTGTGATGAATTCCGTGAGTAATGTTGTAAGAAGTATTCACTACCTGAATAAAAGAAATATAACCTCTGTTCGTGCTTTTCTTGATAATGACGATGCAGGTCGAAAAGCTGTGCAGGAATTTGTAAACACAGGTTTTAAGGTAGAAGATATGGCAGTGTATTATAGAGACTTCAAAGACCTCAACGAGTTTCATGTCAGTCGTGTCCGTGAGCAACAGAAAAAGTTGGAGAAAACTCCCAATACAAGCAACAAAAGAAAACAAGTCAAACTTAAAATAAGATAGAGGTATGGAAAAGAAAACAGTCAGCAAAGAGGAAATGGAAAATACCATCAGGAAATCTTTCAGTATGAGCCAAGCTGAAAGTTCAAGTGAACAAACCGTCGCTGAATTTCGAGCAAAGGGAATGAAAAATATTCAAGAGCAAAAACAACAAGGAACAGAACATGTCATAAAGTATGTTACGCCAGCCGAGCCTGCACAGCATACAGAGCATGCAACCGTTCAAAAACGCATCAGTGCCAAGATGAGAAAAGAGACACTCGACGCATACAAGCAGGCGTTCCTCGTTCCGACAAAGCTAAGTGAGAGAAAGGCGGTTTACCTGAGCAGGGAGACGCAGGAACGTGCCGACTTCATCGTTCGCAGGTTGGGTGACAGGGGTAGCAATCTTTCAAGTTTCGTGGAGAACATCGTGCGCATCCATTTGGGGGAATACGGTGAGGATGTAGAGAAATGGAGAAAACTGTGAACCGCAAGAAAATGGTCGAGGGGTTTCAGAAAAAGGAACACCTCTTTCACTCAAAACCCTCGACACTTTTCAGAGAGTAAGGCAACGAACTTTTGCTAAAAACACTGAATGGTGGGAACGCTACGAACGCAGTTAGATACTGAATGCACGGCATTCGCTTTTAATAACCAAAACGCTTTATGCGTAAACGTTTCGTTAGCTGACATTGCAAGACGTCAGTTTGTACCCACAAACTGCTCTTGCTCCCCTCGTTCGATTGTCGGGGAGATAAGACCGTAATCACTCCGTTCTCATCGGTCAGTATTCAGGAATTAAGAAACAATGAATCATCTACAATGATTAACTTTCTAAGAAACTTATATGAAAATATTACTGTCCGCTAAACATCCCACATTTTTTATGAATTAGGGCTGACACTTCTCACGAGGTATCAGCCCTTTTTGTTATCTTTGCTTTTGTTTCCAAACTCAGATAACATGGGCAAAAGTACACATTTCTTCGGACAGCCGGTATATGGTCAGCTGATAAAATCTCTCGACCATGT
>NZ_SDIK01000023.1 GCF_008016795.1 Prevotella brunnea | reverse complement strand
ACACTTTTAAGGACACTACCATAGAGAATGAACAATATGGGCATATTGTTCCGTTAATCCGTACAGTAGAGGCCTTTTCTCGGTTGTCGTATCAAAGTGTCTATCTGATTGATTACTCACAACAAAATTTCCTGTATGTATCAGACAATCCGCTCTTTCTTTGCGGTCTCTCGTCTCAAGAGGTGAGAGAGCTCGGTTATGCCTATTATCTAAAATATGTACCCGAAGAAGAGCAATCAATGCTGGTTCAGATCAACAGTGGGGGCTTTCGATTATTCGATTCTCTTCCCATGGAGGAACGACAAAGCTGCTACGTAACCTATGATTTTCATTTGCTGTATGACAGGAAGAAAATCCTGATAAATCATAAACTCACCCCGATTCTGCTGTCCGACGAGGGAAAAGTGTGGATTGCGATGTGCATCGTCTCGCTCTCAACGCATGATACGGCGGGACACATAGAGTTTCATCAAGATGGAAAGTCTGACTATTGGAGGTACTCATTGGAAGGACATCGGTGGATTAAGCAGGAGGGGGTAGTGCTGAAAGAGGAAGAAAAGGATATGCTCCGGCTTGCATCTTCGGGGTTGACCATAAATGAGATAGCCGAAAGAATGTGTAAATCGGTTGACACCGTTAAGTTCTATCGTAGAAATATGTTTGAGCGGTTGAAGGTAGCAAATATCACCGAAGCGCTGTCATTTGCCACCAACAACAAACTTCTTTAGCTGGATTCTTTGGCTGACATGTGCAAACCTTAGCTTTAACTGCTTCATCAACTCAACGATCGCTGAGTGTTTCTTTTGAGATTGGTGAAACATCTGAAAAATCCTGGTTGTCATTCTTCTGAGCTTATGAGTGAGACCACTGCCGGATTCTGAATGTCCGACACTTTTTGTAAAGCATTCCGAGATATAGCCCGTCAATTTTCTATTGTGTTTTTTCGAATCAGCGGAAGATTAGTGGGGAATAACTTGTTATTTATTATTACTGTCCGCTAAACATCCCACATTTTTTATGAATTAGGGCTGACACTTCTCACGAGGTATCAGCCCTTTTTGTTATCTTTGCTTTTGTTTCCAAACTCAGATAACATGGGCAAAAGTACACATTTCTTCGGACAGCCGGTATATGGTCAGCTGATAAAATCTCTCGACCATGATAAAAT
>NZ_SDIK01000022.1 GCF_008016795.1 Prevotella brunnea | reverse complement strand
CTTTTATAGGACAGTACCGAATATTCTACTGCACGCCAATTATTTTTCGATTTCCAATTAAGAAAAACGCTTAACACTTCTCATTGACAACCGATGTTTCGTAATAGCTTAGGGATTGACATACAAAAGCTTAGCTTTTTAAAAGCGAGTGTTAGGACACTGATTTTCAAGGTTTAACGTTACAAACTTCGATTTTATCTTATTTTTATCAATCTGACGCCCACATCGCTGATACCGGGTAATTGCTCGCGACTCATGATGTGCCTGACCGTTAGAAACAAAGAGTCGCCGCGATTGAGACTTAAATTGGTCGCGTGGTTCAGTATTTCACTGTTTGAAATGCCACGTTTTCCCATTAAAAGTCCATTGTCATCTACTACTCTGCAAACGATTTCTTTTTGAAAGGTTTCACTATCCTTGTGCTTCCCGGCAGGTATAACTTTTCCTTCCAAAATGAGGCAAATGCTTTTGTATGGATATTTAATAGTGGTCCTTAGTCCTAAATCCAAACTATAATCTCCTTCCCACTGACGTGGTATCCTAAATGTAGCGGTATCGTTCCTTTCCCACCCTGTTATGGGGCGGCTCTCATAATGGTCGTAGGTTCTTCGGTCGGAGCATGAGCTGCCACCCACCGCGAACCCCAAGAGTAGTGATATGTATAAAAAGGTAAGAACCTTAATCTTCATTTTTCGGTTTACTTTGTGAACCTTGGTTGTTATCTTTTCTTCTGTTATTTTTTCTGTAATTGCCCTGCCTGTTGTTTCCGGTCTGCCGAATATCGTTTCGTTCCTGACTGGCTTTAGCACGCGCGTTCTGCCGCCGCTCATCTGCCCACTGTGCGTTACCGTTGTTTCGGCGTTGCTTTCCATTTCTGGCTTTACCGCTATTCTTCCTTGTCGTTTTCTCCTTGTCAAACCGGCTGATGTCCGCACCTGCCAACAAGTCGATTGGTTTCTTCGCAGGCTTTGCCTTTCCATTGTTCAGCAATGACAATGGTTTTTCGCCTTGCTTGTTCATTTCGATGATTTCCTTTGCTCGTTCAGCAGAAATGGTTTCGAGGTTTACCGCGAGATTCTTATCCGTGGAATAAGTGCACAATCCATTGAGAATATCAGATTTGAACAAGAAATATTCATTATCAATGGTGAACAAATGCACGTCCTTGCCCGGGAGTTTTCTGCTTGCTTCCACATAATCATCCACTTCGTAGTTCAGACAGCATTTCAGTTTGGCACACATTCCCGCCAGTTTAGTTGGATTTAGCGAGATGTCTTGGAAACGAGCAGCTGTGGTAGATACACTGGAGAAATTTTTCATCCAAGTCGCGCAACACAACTCTCGTCCGCATGGTCCCGTACCGCCAATTCGTCCGGCTTCCTGCCGCGCTCCTATCTGTTTCATTTCTATTCGCACATGGAAAGCTGCTGCCAAGTCTTTGATAAGCTGACGAAAATCCACACGTTCATCCGCTATATAATAGAAAATGGCCTTGTTGCCATCGCCCTGAAATTCCACATCGCCGATTTTCATCTTCAAGCCCAAGCTTTTGGCAATCTGCCTGCTTTCTATCATGGTGGTATGTTCTCGTGCTTTGGCCTCTTTGTACTTTTGCATATCCACGTCTTTAGCCAAACGATATACACGTTTAATATCTTCCGGCGATTTAATGTTGCCGGCTTTCTTTATTTGCAACTTCACGAGCTTTCCCGTGAGAGTAACCACCCCGATATCATGGCCGGGATTCGACTCTACGGCAACAATATCTCCCTTATGCAGTTCAAGGTTATTCACGTTGTGGTAATAGCCCTTGCGCGTATTTTTGAATTGCACCTCTACCAAATCGGTAGTATCAGTATTGCCCGGAACATCTTCCAACCAGTCATACGTGTTCAGTTGTTTATCTTGTCGCCCACAGGCACAGTGGCTCAGACCGCGATCGCAGCCGTTCCATATCTTGAATTTCATATTTTTATAGTCCATCGTCTTAATTTGGGAAACCTCTTCTCATGCAAGTCTCCAAGCATGATTCGCAAGGTTGTATATGTTGTTTAATATATATGTGTAAATTACTTTCTTAACAGCAAGACAATCATTTTAAGTGCCATATCGTAGAATACCACTTTGGCGTTAGCGTTCTGACCAAGGTCTCGATAGGAGTTGCCGTAAAGCTCGTTGATTTCGATGACATTTTCCTCGTTGATGAAGCGTGCAAAACGCTTTGCGAAGTTTTCTTCCTCCGCAGTCATATAGTTTAAGTCGGGATTCTTGAAGTTATAGATGAAGTTTTCCCTTATTTGTAGCTGAAAATAGAGCAGCATGCGCCGTTGTTTCTCGCGTCCATAGTCAGCCGCAGTCTCACTCCAATTTTTCAATTCACTGACATCACGCATATAACAAAGTCGCATCAGCGATTGGAACATCTTTAAGAATTCCATGTTTTCGTTCTCGGTGGTTAGCAGTTCCAATGCCTTCAACCAATTACCATGCGCAACTCTCGCCAATCTTCGAGCCGTTTCAGCGTCAAGTCCACGCCGCTCTCTCAAAGCTTGTTCGATGGCATCATCGGAAATTCTTTTCACATCAATGCGTTGTGTGCGACTGATGATAGTCTCCAAAAGCTTTTCCGGTTCTTCGCTAATCATCAGAAACAAAGTTCGCTCTGAAGGCTCTTCCAATAATTTCAACAACTTGTTGGCAGAAGTCAAATTCATGCGTTCGGGAAGCCAGATAACAGACACTTTGTATCCGCCCTGACTCGATTTGAGCGACAACACTCTGGACAATTCATCGCTCTCCGCTCCGGTAATGATGGCTTGTTGAGTAGTGGCACCCATGGTGCTCATCCAATGTTTCAACGTGAAATAAGCTCCTTTCATGACGAGCTCGTGCCATTCCTTCGCGAAATCGCTGCTGAGGGGTTGATGTTCGGAACTCATGCCGGGAAGTTTGATGGTAGGGAAAGTGAAATGCAGATCGGGATGTTCCCAATTGCGCAACATCGCTTTGGAATTCTCCGGCGACATGGATGATTGTGTAAGCAGATAACTCGCAAATGCCATAGCCAAAGCCATCTTTCCGCTACCTCGTGGTCCACAAAACAACAAGGCATGAGGCACGCGATTGCTTTGTGCCAACTGTAAAAGCTGTTGCTTGGTTTCTTCTTGTCCTATGACTTCACTAAAATCCATCTGTTGGTAATCCGGCTTTTCTTTTATAATCTGACAAATGCTTTAGGGTACAAAGTTAATAAATAATTATGAATAATAAGGATGGGGTGCGCTAAAATCTCTTTAATCAGAAAAACATATAGAAAACAAACCGTCGCAAGTTTTTTTTTTATATATTTGCAAATGACGTTGCAGAGTCATTATCACTTTGTCAGCCACGACAGTCTGTCAAAGTGCATAAAGTCTGCCTGCGAGATTATTAACATGCTTGATTCCGTAGAAAAACAATAAAAATTAAAGAAAAGAAATGGAAATAATGAAATTTCGTCCGCAACTGAAGCAGGTGCTTTGGGGTGGCAACAAAATAATACCTTTCAAGCAACTTAACGACAATTTATCAATGGTTGGTGAAAGTTGGGAAATATCCGGCGTAAAGGGTAGCGAAAGTATTGTAACCAATGGAAAGTACGCCGGGAAACAAATCAATGAGCTAACGAAACTTTTGAAGACCAAGCTCTTAGGCAAACAAAACTATGAACGTTTCGGGGATGAGTTTCCACTGCTGATAAAGTTCATTGATGCCAGCAAACAACTTTCCGTTCAAGTGCACCCCAACGATGAACAGGCACAGGCAAGAGGGTTAAAACGTGGAAAAACAGAAATGTGGTACATCATGAATAGCGAAGAGAACGCCTCTCTTTACTGTGGTTTAAAAAAGAGAATTACGCCCGATGAGTATAAAACCATGGTGAACGATGGCTCGATTACCGAAGCTCTTCGTGAATACAAAGTAAAAGAAGGTGATGTATTCTTTCTTCCCCCGGGTAGGATTCATTCCATCGGTTCCGGCTGCTTCTTGGCGGAAATCCAGCAAACCAGCGATATAACTTACCGCATTTACGACTTCAAGCGAAAAGATAAGAAAGGGAACTATCGGCAACTTCATACGGAGGAAGCTGCGGAATGTATCAACTTCACGGTGGAAGACGACTATCGAACAAATTATGAACCCATTAAAGAGCAGAGGACTGAACTAACATCATGCCCTTACTTCACCGTTTCCGTTTATGACCTCTCACAGCCGATGGAATTGGATTATTCCCAACTCGATTCTTTCGTAATTCTTATCGGATTGAAAGGCAAAGGGCACATCATAAATGACGAGCAACAGCAAATCTCTTTCCGCGAGGGAGAATCAATACTGTTGCCTGCCACGGCAACGAAACTGCAAATAAAAGGTGAGATTAAATTTCTTGAGACCTATATTTAGCTCAAATCGACCATTGAAAACCACTTTGGTTCTTTTCCTAATGAACGCCATCGGAAATATTCAATTATATAGGTTGGTTATTTAGCAATTTAACAACTAATCCCCATACGCCATGAACTCATATCAACCCCTGCCTGTTCGGGCAATACAAAGAACAAGCATATTCTTTATTTGCCCGGGGCGTTGAAGATGCGAAAATTCTTTCCGGAGACAGGGGAAAGTTCAATAATGTCCTGATTTTTCTTCATTCATCTATCCAAAACTTAGCTTTTGCTTTCCAAAAGGTAAGCTTTTGCAATGCAAAAGGTCATGAATTGGAGTGCAAAAGCTAAGCTTTTAAATCACAATTAATATCACATTGATTATCAATGGGTTATGAAGTGTGCCCCGGGTGCGATTTTTGTAATATAATTTCGTAGTGATGGTCGGGGCGAATGTGCGCTGTCAAGCGTCTGTTTGCTTTCTTCCACTGCTAATCTATGTGCAAATCGTGTCCCATTCTCTCTTTCTTCGTTTTCAAATATCGGTAGTCGTATTGGTTTGGTGTGATTTCTATGGGGACGTTCTCCAGAATTTCAAGTCCGTAGGCTTCCAGTCCCACGCGTTTGGTGGGGTTGTTGGTCAGCAATCTCATTTTGTGAACTCCCAAATGTCGTAGCATCTGCGCCCCACATCCATAATCACGCTCATCCGGCTTAAAGCCTAAGTGTATGTTGGCATCAACGGTGTCCATGCCTTGTTCCTGTTGCAGTTTGTAGGCGGCAATCTTGTTCATCAATCCGATGCCCCTTCCTTCCTGCTGCATGTAAATGATGACACCTTTTCCTTCTTTCTCTATCATTTCCATTGCCTTTCTCAGTTGCTCTCCGCAATCGCAGCGACGGCTGTCGAGTATGTCTCCGGTGGCACATGACGAGTGTACGCGCACGAGAATGGGCTCGTCTTTTCCCCATTCTCCTTTTATCAGAGCCATGTGTTCCAATCCGTTACTTGTCTGTCGGAATGGGATGAGGTGGAAATCGCCGTGTTTGGTGGGCAGTTCAACTTCTTCGCCTACTTCAATGCTTGTCTCATTCTTCAGTCGATAGGCAATGATGTCCTTTATACTGATGATTTTGATGTTCCATTCTTCAGATTTTTTCATCAAGTCGGGCATTCGCGACATGGTTCCGTCCTCGTTCATGATTTCCATGAGTACACCTGCAGGGTAACATCCCGCGAGTTTGCAGAGGTCGATGGATGCCTCGGTGTGCCCTGACCGGCGCAATACTCCGTTGTCCTGTGCGTATAGTGGGTTGATGTGTCCGGGACGTCCGAAAGTCTGTGGTGTTGATTTGGGGTCGGCGAGTGCTTTGATGGTTGCTGCACGGTCGTGAGCCGATACACCTGTGGTGCATCCTTCCAATTTGTCCACCGTAACCGTAAAGGGCGTTCCTAGCATCGATGTGTTGTCGGAAACCTGATGTGGGAGGTCCAGCTCTTCGGCTCTGGACAGTGTGATAGGTACGCAGAGCACGCCACGAGCATTTTTCAGCATGAAGTTTACTTTCTCCGGAGTAATCATTTCGGCTGCCATGATGAGGTCGCCCTCATTTTCTCTGTCTTCATCGTCCACAACGATGACGAATTTTCCTTCTTTGAAATCCTTTAATGCTTCTTCTATACTACTGAGTTTGAATTTTTCCATATTCTGTATAATTACCTTTGGTGGGAATGAGTTTTCCTTTTGTTCCCCGGATGTTATTATTTTTGGGTTTCGTTATTACCGTGATTTCTCTTCAGCGTTTAGTTTTTCTATTTCGCTGATGATGTTTTCGTTCACCTCCTTGATGGTCTTGAGATCTCTGTAGAGTCGTAGTCTGAACCGCCACATCCTGAAATAGAAGAAAAGCCCTGCCGGGAAAAGAATGGCAGCCGTGATGTTCATCCATTTTCTCTCGAATGGTCGGGTGTGTGCCTTTACGATGAGGATGGGATACTTGTTTATCTCTGTGAGGATAGCCCTGCTTCGAGTGTTGCCCAAATCCTCTATCACGTCTTCCATTTGATTGTTTATGCGCTCTATCTCATGGTCGGGCTGATATTTGAAGAACGTATTAATGATGTTGGGTGGCGACTTCAGGTTTTTCTTCTTTGCGTAATTTGTAACGGCATTGTTGATATCGGTAAGAAGGGTGGTTGCTTTTAGATAGTCGGGTGATTTCAGTATGACTTCTTTGCCGTTGATGTGTCGTTTGATTCTAAGTCCTAACATTCGCATTATCATGTTGCGGTAGAGGTCGATGTTAAAGACGGCGGAGTCATTGTTTGCTTTATAAGTGAAGAAGATGGCGGTGGGGATGAGTATTGCCGGCGATAACCCCCTTCCGAACCATATCGCCCAGTCGCCTTGTTTTGCCATCTTTTCGCCGGTATTGTCGAGGATGTAATAGATAATGAACACCAACACGCTGATGATAATGGGCACACCGAGACCACCTTTTCGGATGATGGCTCCCAACGGTGCGCCTATAAAGAAGAAAATGATGCAGGTGAGTGCCAGCAAGTACTTGCTGATTACCTCAATTTGGTGTTGTCGAATCATCTTGTCGCCATCGCTCGTAATCATGCTCTTGAAGTCGAGGTCGCTGATTTCTTGTTGTACCGTGGACAAGGCACGATCCACCACCATGCGTCTTTCGTCCGGACGGAGCTTGCCGTAAACAGAATCGATGTTGAGGCTGTTCTTTTCCAAATTTTTCTTTATGGTAGCAAGTTCTTTTGGCTTGAGGTGTTGAATGGGATAGTACATACCTTGTGCTTCTTTGTAGAAAGCGTCCCCAATGCTGTCATATACGTGGATGAGCGAATCCTTATCGGTTTTTATCTTGCTGATGCTCTTTGTGCTGGCATTGCTCGATATCCCTGCCATGTCGGTTAGATTAAAATCGGCATCAAAGTCGATGATGATTTTCTTGTTTATGAAAGTCTCGCGCCGATAAGGAATGGTTGCACTGTTTCCCATCTCTTGCGAACGCATGTTCTCAAACCATTCGCCGTTCCATAGAGTCATTACGAGATGTTTCTTCTCGGCGGTCGATTGCAACATTCCCGAGTCGGCAAGGATGATGGCTTGGTCTTCATAGCTGTCGGTCATTCTATATACCATGATATTATAGAGATGCCCTGTTTGTAAATCTTTCTTCTCCACGTAGAGGTTGGTCTGTGGAATACCATCGTAGAAGACCCCTTCCGGTATTTCCAATTCCGGATTTTTTTGTTTCATTGAAATGAACAGTTGCGCCATGTGTTTTTGCGCGTCAGGACCAATGTTGTTTTGAAAGTAAAACGACCCCAAGGCTACCAGCGAGGTAACGATGATGAGTCCTCTGAACGATTTCATGAGAGAGATGCCTGATGACTTGATGGCGGTAAGTTCGGAGCTTTCGCCGAGGTTGCCGTAAGTGATGAGCGATGAAAGCAAGATGGCAAGCGGAAGGGCTTTTGGTATCATGATTAGGCTCATGTACCAAAAGAATTGCCCCAGAATTTCCATGGAAAGACCTTTGCCAATGAGAATATTGACATATCTCCACAGGAACTGCATCATCAGGACAAATAAGCTGATGAAAAAAGTTCCGGCGAATAACAAGCTAAATTGCTTTATTATGAATATGTCTAACTTTTTAATTCGGAACATCGTTTGTGCTCATAACGCGTTTGTGCGCATAACTTCTGCAAAATTACACAAAATAATTAGAGTAGCCACGGTTTTTTATTTTTTTATCACCATGACAGTCTTCTAACCTGCGTTATGAAGAGGTGCTGTTAAGGGAACACCCTTACAATCCTGTCGTTAAGGGCCCACCCTTACATTCCTGTTGATAACCTGAGTCGGTCAATGTTATTGTTCCAAATGTCAGTGAGGTCTTCGAGTTCATCGGAAGTGGCAAAGTCGGTGATGTGCAAATGATAATTCTCGGCTATCTCGTCCTTCGACATCTTTATTTCCCAATAGGTTTGTTTGTCGTCTTCGTATTCCCAATACCATCGAATGCGATCTTTCTTCACGACTTCCAATACTCTTGCAGTGTGTGTCTCGGAGAGATGTCCGGGATTTCCCCATGTGAAAGTGGTGTGTCTGCCATTTGTGCAGACATCGTCTGCCAACCATTTCTTTAATCCTGTGTCAGTGCTGATAAGCGTCCATATCAGTTTTGCTGATTTAGATCTTAATTCGTACTCTAATTCAAGTTTCTCTTTCATGCAAGCTTTCATCTTAACGTTGTTATGTGCAAATGTAGATCTTTTCTTTTTGGGGACAAAGAAAAAATAAAATAAATTTGTGGGTTTCATTTTTTTTTAATAACTTTGCAACCGCTTTTCAAAACGAAAGCTGAAAATGATGGCGGGATAGCTCAGCTGGTTAGAGCGTCGGATTCATAATCCGGAGGTCGTGGGTTCGGGTCCCACCCCCGCTACTTATCAAGAAAAGAGGGTGCAATTTGTTTTTGTATCCTCTTTTTGCATATCCTTGATGTCTTTTTACACGAAAAAACAGATGTTCATTTGCATTAAAGAATACCTGTTTTCGGTTTTTTGTTGCTTTATTCCTTGACTGATGTCGCGAAGGTGCGTTGAAACAGGCTATAGCAAGAAGAAGAGCGACACGCCTATTACAGATATCACGGCACCGACAACACCTTTGAGCGTGATTTTCTCATGGAAGAAATAGTGCGCCGGCAACAATATCATGATGGGGCTTGTTGCCATGAGTGTACTGGCAATGCCGGCATTGGTGTATTGTCCCGCCATCAGCGAGAAGCTCACGCCGAGGAACGGACCGGAAAATACGGCTATTATCAGTGCCCACATCCCTTTTTTGTTGCGTACGCTCTGTACCCAACGTTTGCTGTCGCCTTTCAAAATCAGCCATATACCATAGCAAACCAATCCGGCTATGCAACGTATGAGGTTGGCGCTGAACGATAGGTAATCCTCCATGCCCTGCCAAACTTCCGGAGTGACGGCTGCCTGCACGTCGGCTTTGTAATGTTCTTGTCCGATCAAACTCAAAACATAACCCAGACCTTGACCTAATCCGGCACCAATGCCAAAAAGTACGCCTTTCAATGGTAATTGTAGCGATACCTTGCTTTTTCCTTCGCCTTTGCTAAGCACGGAAATTGCGATACCGGACATCGTTACAATCATGGCTATCAGACTGTTGAGATTCATCACTTGTCCCATCATTACCCAAGCTGATAAGGCTGTGAACATCGGAGCAAGTGTCATGAAAAGTTGTCCGTAGCGCGAACCTATAGAGATGTAGCTGTTGAACAGACACCAATCGCCGAAGAAATAGCCCACAACGCCAGAGAATAACAGCCACATCCAGCTATCGAACTGAGCATGAATGGGAAAAGCCTCACCTGTGAACCACCACATCATGATTAGTGATAAAGCTAATGCCAATCCCATTCTCCAAACATTTGTGACGATGACACCCAATTGTTTGCTGGCAACTTCACAAGACATGGCAGCAATCGTCCATGAAAAGGCTACTCCCAACGAAATAATCTCACCCAAATAATGCATATGTTCTTTATAAATTTTATAATTGTCAATGTTATGTTTGGAAATCGGATGCAAAGGTATTACAAAACATAATAATAAGAGAATGACAGCGATAAAAAAACAAATAACAATGAGAAAAACTGTAGCTTTTTCTTTTTCAACTGTCTTTTTCTTATTTTTGTCAAAAGATTTTAAATGGAGATAATCAATAAAAATTCAAATAAGATACAGAGACGGTAGTCATTTGGATTTTTTTCTTTATCTTTGCAACCTACTCGGTGAATGATAATATATGCGATATAAAAACGAGAAAACATTAAATACCAATCGATCTGCATCTCCTTGGGCGTGGGTGCCGACGCTTTATTTTGTGGAAGGATTGCCAAATGTGGCAGTTACGCTCCTCTCCATTGTGTTGTATCGGCAGATGGGGCTGACCGATGCGGAAATAACCTTTTACACATCATGGTTTTATCTTCCTTGGGTAATAAAGCCTCTGTGGAGTCCGTTCCTTGATATCCTTAAAACCAAACGCTGGTGGATAGTTGCAATGCAGACTTTGTTGGGTGCTGCGTTTGCAGGAGTAGCGTTTACGGTAAACACTTCTTGGTGGTTGCAAGGCTCAATTTGTTTCTTTTGGCTGTTGGCTTTTTCGAGTGCCACTCATGATGTGGGAGCAGATGGCTTTTATATGTTGGGTTTGAAGGAGCACGAACAGGCCTTTTTCGTTGGCATTCGTTCCACTTTCTTCCGTGTATCTTGGATAGTGGGGAAAGGAGGCTTAGTGGCTTTGGCAGGTGTCCTTCAAGAAACAATGGGTATTCAGCTCTCTTGGTCGTTGATATTTTATGCTTTGGCAGCCTTATTTATAGGGATGTCGCTCTATCATGAGTTTATTTTACCGAAACCGGCTGAAGATGCCGAGCGAGGCAATTTGGATGCCGCGGGACTCTTGAGGGAATTTGGGGCAACCTTCGTGTCTTTCTTTCAAAAGAAACAGATTTGGGCGGCAGTTGCTTTCATGCTTCTGTTTCGTCTTCCGGAGGCATTGCTCAATCCGGTGTCTCCGCTATTCTTGCAAGCCCCCACAAAAGATGGAGGATTGCAGTTATCGCTCGAATCGTTTGGCATGGTAAACGGAACGGTGGGCGTGATTGGCTTGTTGCTCGGTGGTATATTGGGCGGAATGGCAGCAAGTAAGGGCGGACTGAAAAAGTGGCTTTGGCCAATGACTTTTGCCATTACTTTGCCTAACGCAGCTTATGTTTATCTTGGCTTTGAGATGCCTGCAAGTTTAGTGTTGGTTAGTTTGGCTATCTTTATTGAGAATTTTGGTTATGGCTTTGGCTTCAGTGCCTATATGCTGTTTATGATTTATTTCAGTCAAGGCAGCCACAAAACCAGCCATTATGCGCTTTGTACGGGCTTTATGGCATTATCGATGATGCTTCCGGGATTTTTTGCCGGAGCTTTGGCAGACCGTGTAGGCTATGAATGGTTCTTCATTCTTGTCATGGTTTCCTGTATTTTCCCATTTCTTGTTGCCTCTAAATTGAAGATAGACTCGGAGTTCGGGAAGGAATAACCCGATTTCTCAAGATTGAATGCGAGCCGTAATCGTAATTTTTATTGAAGTTGCGGTTCTCTATTTTGAGCCAAAATCGGTCATTGGACCATAATTATCATGTAATCTAATCACCATGAAATTACATTACAAAAACCATACCCGAGATACAATTCGTAACACATTGATAATCAATGCGATATTAATTGCGATTTAAAAGCTTACCTTTTGCACTCCGATTCATGACCTTTTGCATTGCAAAAGCTTACCTTTTGGAAAGCAAAAGCTAAGCTTTGGATAGATGAATGAAGAAAATTTAGGACATTATTGAACTTCTCCCCTGTCTTCGGAAAGGATTTTCGCTTTTTCAAAGCCTCATCTAAATAAAAAATATGCTTATCCTTTATCTTGATTCGGACAGGGACAGGTGTTGATACGAGTTTATTGCGTATGGCTTTTAATTAGTAAACAGCTGAATAACAAACATCTATAGTTGAGTATTTCGAATGGCGTTCATTAGGAAAAAGAATTAAAATAGTTTATAATGACCGATTTAGGTTAATACACAATGGCTTATTTTGTTTTTTTATTCCATTTCTAACACACAACAGATGAAGAGGAAATGGATGTTATCACCTTGAGGAAGACAAGACTTACAACTTGCGTATGAGACAGATTTGCACACTTGTTCGATAGTTGTTTACAAACAAATCAGCTCTTAAAAACATTATCAATCGGTGCGTTTAATCTCCTTCGTCCATTGAAACAAAAAACTGCGAGCTCTTTCGAGTTCGCAGTTTTACCTTTTGACGTTTAGCGTTCCTTATGGAAGGCTGATTGCCTCGTTCGGGCAAACTTCAGCGCATGTTCCACACTCTGTGCATGCATCCGGATCGATCTTATAGATGTCGCCTTCTGAAATTGCACCTACCGGACACTCATCAATACATGTACCACAAGCGATACAGTCATTGCCAATTACGTAAGCCATAATAATTATCTCCTTTGTTTTTATTAATAATGTTTTTGTACAGAATATTTTGATACCTACTTTTAAGTATGCTGCAAAGATAGGAACAATATTTTGAACGTTAGAAGATAATGCTATTTTTTTTAAGTATTTAAACATTATAAAAATAAAAGTGGAAAACATAAGCCGATTGAATCATGCACAATAAGAAGAAAGCTAAAGCGTTATATGAAAGATTATATGAAAAGAACGCTATACATAGTTTGGATGTTATTGTCGGTTATGACGGTTTTTGCGCAGCAGCGAACGGTGCAGAACCGCCCATATACCGATTTAAGAGGGTTTCATTTCGGTGTGATGGTGGGAACCCACCTGCAAGATATGGAATTATTGAATGTTGGTTCGCAAATGGTGGATTTTGAAGACGGAAACGGAATGGTGGAAAAGGTTATTTCTGCCGATCAAGATAGGTGGGACGCCGGTTTCACCGTGGGAGTATTGGGAGAATTCAGACTCAACACCACATTCCAGTTTCGAGTGGCGCCGGCGATGTATTTCGGGACACGCCATATCACATTTCGCAACCATACCGATTTAAACATCGAAGGAAATCCCACGGAACAAACTCAAAACCTTAAGTCGGCTTATGTCGCATGCGCTTTCGATTTGATTGCGGCTGCTCCGCGTTTCAACAATCATAGACCTTACTTGATGCTGGGACTTAATCCGATGTTGAATTTGTCGGGAAAGAATAACGACTACATCAAGTTAAAAGGTGGGGATGTGTTTTTGGAAGCCGGCATCGGATGCGACTTTTACCTTCCGTTTTTCAAGTTGCGCCCTGAAGTGAAGTTCATGTATGGTCTTTCCAACTGTCTTGACACAAAACACTCGAAAGATTTGAAAGATAAAAACATGATTATGTACACCAACTCTGTATCGGAAGCTCACTCAAAGATGATTGCCTTAACCTTCTATTTTGAATAATGAGGGGATGGTACATCACGATTTTCAAGAAAAACGGTCGGTTGTCAGGCATAAAAGCCACATGACAACCGACCGTTTTTTGTGTGCAAAGGACAAGAGTTACTTCCTATTGAGGGTTAATACCATCTTCCCCACATAGATTCCCGACTTCCCATTCTGATCAATACCTACGGGCTTCCCATCTTTGTTATTAACATATAGGAGTTCTTTCAAGAAAGTATGAGAATGACCACCAAGCACTAAGTCGATACCTCGCGTTCCCGCTACCATCTCTTCATCGCTGACACCGGCAATATTCACTCCCAAATGCGAAATGCAAATCACCAAGTCGCAACCTTTCGCTTTCAGTTCATCAGCGCATTTTTGAGCGCAGGCAATGGGATCCATAAATTTCAAGGGTTCATAATTTGCCTCAATCACCAGTCCTCGCAATTCCGGCGACAAACCAAACACTCCTATTTTTATTCCTTTACGCTTAATGATGGTGTAAGGTTTTACTATCTCCGCCAATTCCGTTCCCGTGAAATCATAGTTAGCACATACTATAGGATAGTTCAACTGCTTGAACAATCTAATCATGTTCGCCATTCCAAAATCAAACTCATGATTACCAATTGTTCCGGCATCGTACCCCATCATGTTCATGAGTCCCACCTCTACATCGCCTTTATACATTGTGAAATAAGGTGAGCCTTGACAAAAGTCCCCACTATCGAACAGCAACAGATCTGGATCTTTTTCACGTTCGTTTCGCAACATTTCTATTCTGCGCACAAAACCTGCCCGTCCGGCTTTTAGCGTATCGGCCAATGTGGACTTGAAAGGCATAATCTGACTGTGTGTGTCGTTCGTATGCAAGATGGTGAGTTGCTTTCCCTGACCCACTGCCACCAAACTTATCATGCATAGTGTCAGCGACAATATTTGTTTTTTCATTGTTTTTCCTGTTTCTTGTTAATTCCAATTACGCCAATTCTATCATCATTGGGCTTATAGTAAGCGATGCGCCCCTCCGTTGCGCTGTTTACCGTCTTCCCTTCTGCGGTGAGCTGTTTGAAATAATTAAGAATGATATAGCGTGAGTTATTCGATTCGTCTTGCGGAGCGTTAAATTCAGTCTTAAACTTAAACGCCTCCAACTTATCATTGCCTTGTGCCAGATAATCAATGGTCGCAATGCGGTATTTCGCATTTGGATCAATAGGCTTTCCATTCAGGGAAGCATGCAAGAGACGATTGTTCTTGCTCAACATGAGCTCAACACCCTTGCTCACTCCCTCACCGCCGGTGGAGGCTATCTGGCGGAAGAGTTCCATCACCTTATCTCCGGTAAGGGAAAGGAAACAAATCTTGTTTTCAAAAGGCGCGATATCCAGCACATCCCCATAGGTTACGTCCCCTGAGGGCAGATCGGCACGTATGCCTCCCATGTTGTAAACAGCGAAATCCACTTGTTCATTGTAGGCTTTCGCGCCCCAAACCATGATATCCGCTAAAAGGTTAGACAGGTCGCTCTCCGGTCTTCTCGCTTTCATATAGTGATCTGAACGTGCCACGACGGGCTCCATCAGACTATCCACCCGGTATTTGTAAGGCGCGAGGAACGCCATGACGTTCGGATTGGTGGAGCCATCGTAATTACTATCGACAAGAATTCGGCTTCGACTGATAGCTGCCAGCTGATAGTGAGTGGAACATCCCGTAAAAACAAGGAACAATCCGAAACCTATCATCAAAATAAATTTTCTTTTCATTATGTCCTGCAATTATATTTGTGGTAAGAATAAATATCGTATAATCTATCGTTGGAACGAATATGATATTCAATCCGTTGCAAAGATAGCAAAAACTCACCATTATAGAGTGATAAAAAACAGAAGATGATATATTAAAAATGCAAAAATTGTTTAAATGGATATGAAGTAACATATCATATACGTGCGGAATTAAATAAATTATCGTAACTTTGCACCGCTTTTCGGTATAACCGCTGGTCACGGAAGAGTCGTGAGCCATGTTGTATTGGAACGACAAACAATATTTAATTATCAAACAAAATGGATTTAATTAAAGTTGCTGAAGAAGCATTTGCAACCGGCAAGAAGTTCCCGGAGTTCAAATCCGGTGATACTGTAACTGTCGCTTACAAAATCGTCGAGGGTAACAAACAACGTATTCAGCTCTATCGCGGTGTTGTAATTAAAATTAGTGGCGAGGGAGAAAAGAAACGTTTCACTGTTCGCAAAATGTCAGGCACCATCGGTGTGGAGCGCATCTTCCCGATGGAATCTCCAAACATCGATTCCATTGAAGTGAATAAACGCGGTAAGGTGCGTCGCGCAAAGCTTTACTATCTGCGCAAGCTCACGGGTAAGGCAGCACGCATTCAGGAAAGAAGAAAGATTGTTGCCGAAAAGTAAACCTTTCGATAATCCAACAGAATTAAAAAGGTTCGGAATTTTATCCGAACCTTTTTTCATTATCCCCACAACCGGTCATCAGTCTTCATAATTCAATTGTCCGTCGCCATCACCATGGATGGCTTTCTGAAAATCTTTCCAAGACTGAAAGCCGGCAAAAAGCGCCAATCTATCCAATGACTTTTGAGAGGGCTTTTCCTTTGAAACAACATATCCCCAGAGTTTGCGCAACGAACCGGAGCGCAGATGAATATGATGCTTTTCAAGTTTGGCAGAAACTTTCTCAAAGTCGGCTATCATCAAGGAATGACGAGGTGCTTTTCGCCCCCATTCTTCCACCAAATTTCTAACACTCTTACTCATTTTTATCTCTCTAATTTTTCAGATGCAAAAGTACTAAAAGATTATAAATAAAAATAAGAAGCAAGATGAAAATTCAGCAAAAAATCAGAAAACTTGAATAAAACTATCGCCACACGACAGCAGTCTCCGTTCTTTTGACTATCTTTGCAATAATAAATCCATCACGACATTATATATATGAAAGAATTATCACTCAAATACGGATGCAATCCGAATCAGAAACCTTCCAGAATCTATATGGAAGAGGGAGAACTTCCCATCAAAGTGCTGAACGGCAGACCGGGATACATCAATTTTTTGGATGCACT
The DNA here is from genome assembly GCF_008016795.1 of Prevotella brunnea. Lineage (GTDB taxonomy): Bacteria > Bacteroidota > Bacteroidia > Bacteroidales > Bacteroidaceae > Prevotella > Prevotella brunnea. The sequence goes on along the minus strand of NZ_SDIK01000022.1, from coordinate 69,287 downwards.
CAACAGCTGGCAACTCGTAAAAGAACTGAAAGAAGCAACCGGATTACCGGCAGCAGCTTCGTTCAAGCATGTCAGTCCCGCAGGTGCTGCCATCGGTTTACCGCTTAACGACACGCTGAAAAAGATATATTTTGTAGATGACATTGATTTTGAGCTCACCCCTTTGGCAGTGGCTTATGCCCGTGCAAGAGGTGCCGACCGCATGTGCTCTTATGGTGATTTCTGTGCTCTCAGCGATATATGCGATGAAGCTACAGCCCGACTCATCAACCGCGAAGTAAGCGATGGAGTAATCGCGCCAGGTTATTCAGCGAAAGCATTGGAAATATTGAAGCACAAGCGCAAAGGGACATATAATATTATTGAGATGGATCCCAAGTATCGCCCTGCAACCATAGAGCACAAACAGGTATTTGGAATAACATTCGAACAAAGTCGCAACGAAGTAAAGCTTTACGTCCCTGAATTGTTTGAGAATATCCCTACAAAAAACAAGGACTTTCCGGAAGAAGCAAGACGCGACCTCATTATATCGCTCATTACCCTAAAATACACACAGAGCAATTCAGTATGCTATGTGAAAGACGGACAAGCCATCGGCATCGGAGCGGGACAACAAAGCCGCATTCACTGCACACGATTGGCAGGCAACAAAGCTGATGAATGGTGGCTCCGCCAATGCCCAAAGGTAATGAACCTTCCATTCAAAGCCGGCATACGAAGAGCCGATCGCGACAATTCCATCAATATTTATATCTCGGATGAATACGAAGACATACTAAAAGAGGGAATATGGCAACTCTTCTTCACGGAGAAACCGGAGCCGCTGACAGCAGAAGAACGCAAAGAATGGCTCGCACAAAATAAGAAAGTGGCTTTGGGTTCTGATGCTTTCTTCCCCTTCGGCGATAACATTGAGCGTGCGCACAAGAGCGGAGTGGAATACATCGCACAAGCAGGTGGGAGCATCCGCGACGATAATGTCATCGATACCTGCGACAAATACGACATCGCGATGACATTCACCGGTATAAGATTATTCCATCATTAATTCCCATATTCCCCACTCCTTGTTATAGGGAATGGGGAATGTATGCCGAATTTACCCACCTAATATAATAAAGATGAGCGACATTGACGAAATAATCGAGAGTGGAATGGTTTTTAAGGGTGCGCCAAAGTCCAAGAAAGCCGAAGACAAGATCAAGACCAAAGCAAAAAAGAAGAAATACATCACGGGGGCTCACGGCTCGGGAAGTGCGAAACAAAAAGCGAAATATCGCCAACAACGAGCCAACAGGCACAAATAGCCTCATGAGGAATAAAGTTTAGCCCAAATCGGTCATTAGGATTTTTCTTTGTCGCACGACAAAGAAAAATCTTTCATCTTGTTCCAATGGTGTCCTGAATGATTTTGTTGAAACCTCACGCAAAGTTGCATCAAGTCATGCGACTTGACGTATTTTGTTCCAATCTCGAATAGCACAAATTTCCTCATGCCTCCAATTCGTATTCGGATGATGGCAAACAGACGCTTGATAGCGCACATTCGACTCAACCATCACCACGAAATTATATTACAAAAACCACACCCGAAGTACACCTCATAACTTATTGATAATCAGAATGATATTAATTACGATTTAAAAGCTTACCTTTTGCACTCCGATTCATGACCTTTTGCATTGCAAAAGCTTACCTTTTGGAAAGCAAAAGCTAAGCTTTGGATAGATGAATGAAGAAAATTTAGGACATTATCGAACTTTTTCCATATCGCCGGGAAGGATTTTCGCTTTTTCAACGAACCGACTAAACAAAGAGAATATGCTTGTCTTTTATCTTGATCCGGACAGGGGCAGGGGTTGATGCGAGTTTATTGCGTATGGCTTTTAGTTAGTAAACAGCTGAATAACAAACCCATATAACTGAATATTTCCGATGGCGGTCATTAGAAACAAGAAGTAAAACAATTACTTTACTTTATGATAATGCCGTTGTAAATTCTACCGGAGCGGATGCCCAATCTTCGTGCCGAGAAGTAATCATCCACCATATCGTAGGTACAAATACCTGTATCAAGGATATTTTCGGCAACAAGTCCTGCTCTTTCCAAATCCAATTGATTACACATCCGGATATCAAGATGCCATTTCATTTCCGGTTCTTCAGCATTCAACCCGAAAGCAGGGAATTGTTTTGCAATGGCAGTCATATCAAAGCCGGCAGAAGCAAAAGCGTCATAGACCTCTTGCCCCACCTCAAAGTTCTCTATTGAGATTCCCGGACCTATCACCGCCTTTAAGTCCTTAGGCTCAGAGCTAAATCCAACAACCATTTCCCGAATTGTTTTCCACACTATATGTCGTAAAGTGCCACGCCAGCCGGCATGAATGGCAGCTGTCGCACGCTTTCTCTCATCATAAACAAGCACGGGAATACAATCCGCCGTCGAAACACCGATACAAACTCCCGGCACATTGGTCATCACGGCATCAACACCATCAAGTATCTTATCACGAGTGATTTGCGACAACGTGAAAAACTCTTCCTCAATACGGCGCGAATCAATCTTATGAATCTGATGCGGAACTATTAGTTTATCAACGGATAGTCCCAACGCTTCAGCCAACGCCTCGCGGTTGGTCGCCACATTTTTAACATCATCGCTACAATACCTATTAATATTGAACTCGGCATGACGTCCCCTGCTCACTCCTCCGTGTCGCGTACTACTGAAAGCCACAATCTCCGCACCCAAATCGTAATAATGTAACTTTGGTTTAATCATCCGTATATTCAAAGTCGTCAAGTTCTTCGATATCATCGATTTCCTCTTCGCTTACACTATCGATTTCTTCCACGTCCGCTCCTTCAGCGTGTATCTCAGCTTCAAACCGTGTCATATCCTTATCGCGATGCACCAACGTGTCCTCCGACGTGATATCTTGCAACTTATTGCTTTCTGCATTGAGCTCTTTCCAAAGTAAATCCTTCAGGCTGTTCAATCCCATTCCTGAAACAGCCGATATAAAAACCGTTGGTAAATCTGTGGGGAGTGTATCTTTCAGCATTTCAATCAACTCATCATCCAACAAGTCGCTCTTGGTTATTGCCAACACCCTGTGTTTATCAAGCATTTCCGGATTGAACTGTCTCAACTCATTCAACAAAATCTCATACTCTTTCTTGATATCATCAGTTTCTCCGGGCACCATGAAGAGCAAGAGTGAATTGCGCTCAATGTGGCGCAGAAACCTCAATCCAAGTCCTTTCCCCTCGCTTGCGCCCTCTATAATTCCGGGAATGTCCGCCATCACGAAGCTTTGGTTATCGCGATAGCTCACGATTCCCAAGGAGGGTTCCATCGTGGTAAAAGGATAATTGGCTATCTTGGGTTTTGCACTCGACAAGGCAGACAGTAAAGTGGACTTGCCGGCATTCGGGAAACCCACCAATCCCACATCAGCGAGCAGTTTCAGCTCAAGAATGACGGTCATTTCCTGCATGGGCTCTCCGGGCTGAGCGTAGCGTGGTGCCTGATTGGTGGCGGTTCTAAACTGGAAATTCCCAAGTCCTCCCCTGCCCCCCTTAAGCAAAACGACCTCCTGTTTATCGAAAGAGATATCGCAGATAAACTTTCCGGTCTCCGCATCGTAAACCACGGTTCCACAAGGCACGTCTATATACATATCCTTTCCATCGGTTCCATGACACTTGTCGCGTCCACCGTTTCCTCCATGCTCGGCATAAACATGGCGTTGGTATCGAAGATGCAACAGCGTCCAATAGTTGTGATTGCCGCGAAGAATGATACTGCCCCCCTTACCACCGTCTCCTCCATCGGGTCCACCGTAGGGATTATACTTCTCTCGTCGAAGGTGCATGGAACCTTTCCCGCCCTTTCCGGAACGGCAATATATCTTTACGTAATCTACAAAATTGGATTCCATATTCTATTTTCTGAAATCTCCCCAAGCTTTTCCGAACAAAGTGGATGCCCCATTTTCTCTCATAGTTTGAAAAAAGGCAGACACCCCATGGAAATGCTTGGGGAGATTTTGTTTACAAATTATCAATTACTTGTGCTATTCTCGCGAATATCTCATCAATGGTGCCCAGCCCTTCCACATGATGGTGGATGCCTTCTTTCTCATACCAATCGATGAGTGGTGAGGTTTGTGTGTGATAAACGTGCAAACGCTTCTTGATGGTTTCCTCGTTGTCATCGGAGCGTCCACACTGCTGACCGCGAAGCAGCAATCTCTTCATCAATTCCTCTTCCGGAACGAAGAGTTCAATCATGGCTGCTACCTTGTGTCCACGCTCAGTGAGCATTTTTTTCAAAGCTTCCGCCTGCGGTATGGTGCGTGGGAAGCCATCGAAGATAACCCCCTTGTGCTCTTTTCCGAAGCTATCGTAAACACTCGCGAGGATATCAATCATCAACTCATCCGGAATGAGCTGCCCATTATCAATGTATCCTTTGGCAGTCTTGCCCAATTCCGTACCATTCTTAATCTCCGCACGGAGCACATCACCGGTAGAGATGTGCTCAAACCCGTACTTTTCAATCATCTTGTCGCTCTGGGTACCTTTTCCCGCACCCGGCGCACCGAAAATCACAATATTCTTCATTATTCTTTTACTAATGTGTAAATATCTCTCAAGTTCCTTCCCTGCTGATCGTAGTCCAATCCATAGCCCACAATAAAATCGTTGGGAATTTCCATGGCGGCATACTCTATGTTCAAGGGTACTTGCAACTTGCCGGGTTTCACCAACAACGAACTGATGTGCATACTGGCGGGGACGCGTTTTCCCAAAGTTTCCATCATGCGTTTCATAGTGGCACCGGTGTCCACAATGTCTTCCACAATAACGACATGCCGCCCACGAATATCCTCGTTCAGTCCTATTACCTCCTTAATCTTTCCCGTTGAAGCCGTGCCTTCGTAAGAAGCCAGTTTCACGAAAGATATTTCACAGGGAATGGTAATAAACTTCATCAAATCGGCGGCATACATGAACGCTCCGTTCAGTACGGCAAGGAACAACGGATTCTTACCTTCCATGTCGTGATTCAGCTTTTCTGCCACATGCCTGACTCTCTCCAGGATTTCCGCTTCGGTGATAGAAGTCTCAAACGTTTTGTCTTTTATTGTTACCCGACTCATTGTACTAACTCTGTTATTTTGCGCAAATTTACGAAATTTATGCCAAACAATCTATAGGATTGACATTTATTTTGTAAATTTGCGTACGTTATGAAGATATTTACAAGTGCTCAGTTACGCGAGCTTGACAAATATACAATTGAACACGAGCCCATTCGTTCGGTAGATATCATGGAGCGTGCCGCCAAAGCAATGACCCATGCCATCATGGAAGAATGGAACACCAACACGCCAATTGTCGTTTTTGCCGGGCCGGGCAACAATGGTGGGGATGCATTGGCAATGGCTCGTTTGTTATTGACGGAAGGCTACAAACCGAAAGTTGTTCTCTTCAACATCTCGGACAAGCTTTCCGAAGATTGTGCCATCAACAAACAACGCCTCGTAGAGATCAAACATTTCAAGGACTTCACTGAAGTAACAACCACTTTCGACCCACCTGAACTAACTGCCGACACTTTGGTCATCGATGGTTTGTTCGGAACTGGCATCTCAAAGCCATTGGCAGGTGGTTTCGCATCGCTCGTGAAATACATCAACCAAAGTCCGGCAAAAGTCGTGAGCATAGACATCCCTTCCGGGCTCATGCCTGAAGACAATTCACTAAACGTTACCGCAAACATCATTCGAGCCGACCTCACGCTGACACTCCATCAAAAGAAACTTTCTTTCTTCTTTAGCGACGCACAAGCCTATTTGGGTAGGATAAAAATACTCGACATTCGCCTGGATCGGAACTTCATAGATAAAACCGAGTGCCAATTTACACTATTGGAGGAAAAAGACATCCGTCCTCTCCTGCTTCATCGCAACGATTTTGCGCACAAAGGACAGATGGGCAACGCGCTCATCATAGCCGGATGCTACGGTATGGCAGGAGCTTCCATCTTGGCAACCAAAGCCTGCCTGAGAGCCGGAGTGGGCAAGGTTACGGTTCACACACCGAAAAAGAATTACGACATCATGCAAATCTCAGTGCCGGAAGCAGTGATGCAGATGGATCATGAGGAAACTGCCTTCTCGGAGGCTGTCGATACTGAAGATTTCGATGCCTTGGGAATAGGTCCCGGCTTGGGACAGATGGAGAACACCGCCATAGCGATGATTTCACAAATACGACGGGCGCAATGCCCCGTGGTGGCAGATGCCGACGCCTTGAACATTTTGGCAAGCCACAGAGCATGGATGCAACAATTGCCAAGAAACATCATCATGACACCACACCCACTGGAATTCGACCGAATCAGCAGTGTTCCCGCCAATTGCGACTACGAACGTCTGCAACAAGCCCGGAACATGGCGCAGGGCATTCACGCTTTCATCCTGTTGAAAGGGCATCGCAGCGCGCTCTGTCTGCCAAATGGCAACGTAATATTCAACTCAACCGGGAATAGCGGCATGGCAACAGCCGGCAGTGGCGACGTGCTCACGGGCATCATCACCGGACTGTTGGCACGTGGCTACAAGCATGCCAACGCCTGTGCAGTGGGAATGTTTCTACACGGATTGGCAGGCGACTTGGCTGCGAAGGAACTTGGAAAGGAAAGCCTTGTGGCAGGCGACATCATCAGGTATCTTCCGGAAGCATTTAAGAAACTAAACGACTAAAATCCGTCTCTTGTCCCACTCGCCTGATTTCTCACAGTGAGGCCTCCATCTAAGGTAAATATTTTTTACAGCCACAATCCAAAGAAAATAATCCCATAACAGATTGTTAATGAATACAATACCCAATTTCTACAAATAGATTGATTTCCGAGTTTCCAATAGCTTACCTTTTGCAGTTCAAAAGCTAAGCTTTTACAGTTCAAAAGCTAAGCTTTTGCAACACGAAACCTTAGCTATGGAAATAATTACGAATATTCTTTACAAACAGAGCGAACAGAACCGAAATAAAAATAGCGGTGATTTCATTAACGAAACCACCGCCATTTGTTTTATATTCAACCAATCCCGGATGTATTAATCGAGGTTGGCAAGTTTATTGTCCGAGCCGAGTACATCCTTGATTTTCTCGCTGTACAAGTCGATCATGTATTCGCGTGCCTTGCCACAATACTGACGTGGGTCGAAATACTCGGGATGTTCCACCATCGTTTGGCGAACACCTGCCGTGAAAGCGAGGCGAGAATCGGAGTCGATATTGATTTTGCATACGGCACTCTTGGTAGCCTTGCGAAGCTGCTCTTCAGGAATACCAACGGCATTGGGCAGCTTGCCACCATTGGCATTGATAATATCCACATATTTTTCGGGAACGGAAGAAGATCCGTGCAGCACGATGGGGAATCCGGGGAGTTGTTTCTCCACAGCCTCCAACACATCGAATGCCAATGGAGGAGGTATCAATCTACCGGTCTTCGGATCACGCGTGCATTGCTCCGGTGTGAACTTATATGCACCATGTGATGTACCAATGGAAATAGCCAAAGAGTCGCAGCCGGTACGAGTAGCAAAATCCACCACTTCCTCCGGTCTGGTGTAGTGCGATTCCTCTGCCACAACGTCATCTTCAACGCCGGCAAGCACCCCAAGTTCGCCCTCAACGGTTACATCAAACTGATGAGCATAATCAACGACTTTCTTTGTCAAGGCAACATTCTCCTCGTAAGGAAGTGCCGATCCATCAATCATTACCGATGAGAATCCAAAATCCACACAACTCTTACAAACTTCGAAGCTGTCGCCATGGTCAAGATGGAGCACGATTTCCGGATGTTTGCAACCCAATTCCTTGGCAAACTCTACGGCACCTTCGGCAAGATAACGAAGAAGCGTTTGGTTAGCATACTTGCGTGCACCCTTCGACACCTGAAGAATAACAGGCGATTTCATATTGGAAGAGGCGGTAATGATTGCCTGAAGCTGTTCGAGGTTGTTGAAGTTGAATGCCGGAACAGCCCATCCGCCGTCAATTGCTCTCTTAAACATCTCACGAGTGTTTACGAGTCCTAAGTCCTTGTAATTTACTGCCATGATAATATTATGTATTTAAAAATGAATAACCATCTTTATTCTTGTCATTTGCAAAAATAACATTTTATTTTCTGAAAACCAAACCTCAATCAAGATTTCATATAAAGTTATTGTTAAAATAACGCTCTTTGTTGTTTATTTATCAATTCGCGGCAATAATTTCGTTACACAGCTTAGATACCATCCTCAAGTTTTCAAAATATTCTTCAGCAAAAACGTTGCATTCTGATTGCGCGCCACGCCGGATGTTATTTTATAAGAATAGGTTATCCTCTCTCCCAACTCTATTTCAAAACAATAATTATGGAAACGTCCAGGCATTTCATCCGCAAGTTTGGATAGTTCGAGATCATGAGTGGCAATGACGCCCGTAACGTTTTTCTCAGATATATATTGAAGGAAAAGTCGGGAGCCATTGAGTTTATCAAGCGAATTGGTGCCTTTGAGTATTTCATCTAAGATAATAAGGCTTGGCACAGTGGGTCGCAGCGAGTCGATAAGTTGGCGCAAGCGAAGCAGTTCGGCATTAAAATAAGAAATGCCATGTGTCAGATCGTCGGTAGTTCGCATATTGGTAAACAACCGAAAAACAGATACCCTCATAGAATCGGCAAAAACCGGCAGAGCATTCATGGCAAGAATATAATTCACTCCCAGCGTGCGGAGAAATGTGCTCTTACCTGCCATATTTGCTCCGGTAATGATAGAATAGTCGAGATGATGAATGTTAAAATCATTTTTCACGGCTTTCTCACCCAAAAACGGATGATAAATCGCTCGTGCTTCATAGCAAACCTCATTTTGTTCGACAACGTTTGCGGCATTTGCTTTATCTTCATTCATGTTGAAAGTCGCCATCGACACCAAAACATCAAAAGTTCCGACAGTTCCAATCCACTTGTCGGCAACACTCCCACATGTTTTCTGCCAATTTAGGAAATGCCGAACGATGATGATATCCAAAAGTCCGAAACTGTTAAAAAGCACAACTCCCAATTCATTGCTGCGGTTATCTATTTTCTGTAGGATGCGCTCCAATCGTTCGAGCGAATCTTTTGCGCTCAAAAGTTGTGCCTTCAACGTGATGAGTTCCGGTGATTGAAAAGTTTGTTCATTGACCAATGATGAGATGTTCACGTAACCTCTTATCTGAGCTTGTAATTTTGAAACGACTTCATTTATCAGTTTAATGTATTTATGCGAACAAAGCATTGCCAAAAAGAAATTAAACATGCCCCACCACAACGGAAGAACACCCGGAAGGAAGCCCCGTATCGAAAAGAACACGCTAAAATAAAACCCGGTCAGGTTTGCGTAAATGAAAAGACGAAATAACTGAGTGGAAAAATAACCGGGTATTTTAATGCCGGAAATATTGGCAAAAGCTTTTTTCACGGCATCCGTGTCTATCATCTTTTGTACTCCCTGCGCCTTAAAATGCGACACAAAATATTCATTGGAGCTTAATTCGGCTATGGTTATGCCACGCTGTTTAATGTGTTTCACAAGTTCTGTTGCCGACATTGCTTCCCAATTCCCGGAAAGATGCGCAGCCAAACAATCGCTGCCACCCGATGATATGGTGCGATTGATGCGCTGAAAAAGAGAGCCTTCTCCAAAAACATCAAGATCGTATGTAAATTGATGCATTGTGTCTATATAACGTTTTCCGTTATCGAATTTAGAGAAATCTCCCTTTTGATAACAAAGTTCTTTTTCATAAACCAATTTCAGATTTTCATTCTTTTCTATTCGTTGGTCGTTCAATATATCTCTGTGCCGTATGAGAAAGTAAAAAAACAAAAAAGCCAGTGCCAACAACAATGTCCATGCTCCGTTCTCCAACATGGTAAAAAGAACTATAAAAACAATTATCGACAGAAAAGAAAGAACTTCGCTCACTACAAACCTCTTACTCTTTGCACGCAACGCGATAAGTGCTTTTGAAAGTTCATCTACTTGACGATGATAGTACGTGTTCAAATCTTTGTTCATGTTTGCAAAAGTAACAAAAAGTATAAAAATTGATTTGTCGTTATACAAAAATTACCATATCTTTGCAAATTATAAAAGCATATGTTTTACAATGAAAAATAAACTATTTGCAATTATTTGCATAGTCTTTACGACAATAACCATCTCTGCATCGACCACGCTACCCATAAAGGGTTCCATCATCAGCCCCTCGGACAAGAACATCCGTTATGTGGGGCGCATCAGCTTCAAAGATGTGGAACGTCCGATGTTCAATTGGCCCGGTATAGAAATTATCGCACGGTTTGAAGGTACGTCGCTCAAGATGATTGCAAAGCCCAAAAGCGGTTATTTCATGTGTGAAATCGACAATGCAGCACCTTTCAAGGTGAGCTTCAACGCTCCAAAAGACTCGGTTGTAAATTTGGCTGTAGCTCTTCCCGAAGGTACGCATGAAGTGAAACTAACCTACACCATAGAAGGCATGTCCCGACATGCGGAGTTTCGCGGATTTGTATTGGACGAAGGATGCAAACTGATTACGCCTCCCGAACTCCCCGACCGCAGAATAGAGTTCATCGGCAATTCCATAACTTGTGCTTATGGCATTGAAAGCACAGACAAAGCCGACCCTTACGAGGACGAGACGGCAAACCACTACATGAGTTATGCCGGTATCGTAAGTCGCAATCTTCATGCGCTACACACCGCTGTTGCCAGAAGCGGCATCGGTGTTTATAGGAATTACAATGGACCGAGAAGCGGAAACAAGATTACCATGCAAGAAGAGTTCTACAACACCATCTACGGAGACAACCGAGAGAAATGGGATTTTACGAAATGGACACCGCAAGTGGTCTGCATCAATCTGGGCACCAACGACTTCTCTACCAACAACTACGATGCGTCATTGTATGAAAAAGCCTATCGCAAGTTTCTCCTGAAAGTGCGGACGGCGTATCCCAATGCGAAGATCGTACTGCTCAATGGTCCGATGATGGCCGAAAAAACGCATAACATCCAAGGCAGCATCCTCGATAAACTCACGAGGGAGTTCAACGAAAAAGGCGACAAAGACATCTATCGGTTCGCATTCACACCACAGACGGGCGACCTCGGCTACGGAGCCTGTTGGCATCCGAGCCTCCTCCAGCACGGGCGGATGGCAGAGGAACTCACGCCTTTTCTGCAAAAGATTATGAACTGGTAGGTGAAGGCTGCGTATTGCCCGACCTTGCAAGTCGGGCAAACCCTTTCAACACATCCCATTATCAGAAGATTTTTCAGACAAAAAGCAACCCACTGAATACCAAGGAATTATATTCTCACTTACAAAAGATGAGCTTTCGCCGTTCAATAGCTGACCTTTTGCAAAACAAAAGGTGAGCTTTTGCCATGCGATAGCTTAGGAAAGGATATTCACCTCCAACCAAACATCGAATCGCAGATCCCCATTCGGTATCGAAAACTTTGCTTTGTGTACGGCGTCAATGACCAATTACAGTTCAGCATGAAACTCTATGACAACTCATGAGAATAAGACCATATCGGTCATTTAAAAGAACGATAAACAAACTGCTCGCAATCAAATAAAATCAGTACTGCCCCAGACGAGCGATTTGGATAAAAAAAGGAAACGAGAAGCAGCGTTCCCATTTCCTTTTTTATGGTTTCATCAACCTTGCGTAAGTGCTGACAATCCGTAAGCCTACTTTTTCCCAGTAAATGTAGCGTGGATGGCAGCTGGAGATTTGCCCAGTTTGTAGTTGTTAAGTATGGTTACTCCGCCTTGTTCATCGAACGACACAGTCATGTCGCCAAGTTTTTTCGCCTCATACTGGCCTTCAGGAGCTGGTCCCAGTTTGCAGGTGAACTTGATACCATCATTCCTGTAATCGCGGAAGTAAGCGTTCTTCGCGGCGTCGAAAGCCAAATTGCTGATGGTGTAGGTGTCAAGGACGATGTTGCCCATCGGTGTCCCAGTGTAGGTTTCCTTTGAACTTGTCACATTGATAGTGCCATCGGCATTCTTGCTGATGGTATAGGTGGCATTCTCAACATTGTAAGGCCCCAGTCCGAATGCTATCAGCGAGTTCTTTCCCGTATATGACCCTTCGATTGTGTTTTCAGCGACAGGACTGAACTCAATGCTCTTGATGTCGCTGGCATTAAATGTTACCGACGTACCGTCATTTTTGTTTACGACTACTGTTTGTGCATGGGTATAAGAAGCTGCCGTCAGGACAACAACGAGGAGTAAAAATATTTTTTTCATTTAACGATGAATTTGAATGTTTTAGAATATGTTTTTACGATAAATATGCCAGACTTTCCGTTGAGTGGTATCTCAACTGTTCCGCACTGACTTGCGGTTGCGCTGCCAATCACCTCGCCGTTGACAGCATAGACCGTCACCTTGCGGCCAGCTGGGAGTTGCTCACCCTTAAGGGAGCTGCCGATGGTAAAGATGCCTGTTTTGGAGCTGGCATCAACCGATGTTATGCCAGTGGCTTCTGTAAATTCAATCTTGCGATAATCGGCAATGGGATACTGAACCGTTTGCTTTTTGGTCGTAAGTACCAGAAAATCGGATGTGAAAGACACTACAGGTTTGTCGGCTAATGCGAAGAACGTCGCCGTTCCGTCAGCATCGCTGACCTTGACATGCACGTAGTCGGCAGCCATGGCCGAAACACCAGCCATCGACAGCAGCAAAAGGCATGTCAGTTTTCGTAAATTTGTTTTGAATCTCATATTGTTTGAAGTTTTTTCGAGTCTGAAAACGGATGCAAAAGTAAACAATATGGAAAACAATCGCAATCCTTATTTATTGGGATTTTTACGTCAGCATTTGTCTTTGCTTCAATTCCAGGTACTTATTAATGACATCTATGCTGAGCGCTTCGGGCCTTGTCAGCAGACTTAGGATGCCATGCTGTTGGAGTTTTGTGACAATGAGACGTTTCTCGTAGGCGAATTTCTCAGCTATGACATGCTGGTAATAATCCTCCGTGGTGCGTTTGTCGGACTTTATAAAGTCGTTCAATTCCGAATCCTCAAAGAAAACCACCAGCAGGCGATGGCGTCGGCTGAGCATCTTCAGGTAAGACAACTGCCTCTGCAGGGCCGACATTCCCGAAAAGTTGGTGTAGAGAACCAGTAGGCTCCGTTTGCTGATTTGTTTGTTCACATTTACACAAAGATTGCTGAAGTCGGTCTCGCTGAAATTGGTCCGCTGATTGTAGAGAGCACCGAGAATGTGCTGCATTTGCCCCGGACGGCGAGACGGGGTGAGCAATGTGTCGAGCTCATCGGAGAAGGTTATCAGTCCGGCCTTGTCCTCCCGGTGAATGGCAACATAGGAAAGCACCAGCGACGCATTGATACTATAGTCCAAAAGCGTCATACCATTGAACGCTTGCTGCATGACGCGTCCTTTGTCTATCACCGAATAGACCTGTTGCGACCGTTCCTCTTGATAGACATTCACCATCAATTGATTACGACGGGCACTGGCCTTCCAATTGATGGAACGGTATTCGTCGCCTTTCACATACTCCTTTATCTGCTCGAACTCAGTGTTGTTGCCCACACGACGGATGCGTTTGATGCCCATATCAGTGAGGTTGTTGCTCATGGCCAACAGTTCGTAATGGTTCAGCATGAGATAGGAAGGATAGACTTTCACATTTTTGTCCTCGCCCTCTGTGTATCGGCGCTCCACTAACCCCAGCATGGTATGCGCAAAGATACGTATCTTGCCGAAGTCATATTCTCCCCGTCTGACAGGGCGCAACGTGTAGGTAAGTCGGCGGACAGCATGTGCGGGGATGACGAGACGGTATTCCACGTCTCTGCGCTGAAAGACTGCGGGTGTCTCATCGATGACCGTCGTCCTAATCATAAACGGATAGGCACTCTCAACCTTGATTACCACTTTGTTGTCATCGCCATTTGACAGGCGGTCGGCACACTCACGCGTTGCTTTAACGGCCTTTTTATAATAGAGTAGCACAGCATCGGTCAACAAAATTGCCAGAAAAGCGCACAACAATCCTTTCCCTATCGTGAACAACAGAGGAAAAGCAAAACCAAGTCCGATAATCAGAGCATTGGCCGTCAACAAGATGTAAAACCTTCGAGATAGGTACATTGATAATCTTTTCTGATGATGAAGAGTTAAAAGAATTGGGAAATTTTTCGTTCCTTACTTGGGCACTTCCACCTTCTCTATCAGCCGCTGGGCAACCTTCAGCGGTGTGTAGCCTTCCATCTCCGCCTCAGCGGTGAGCATGAGACGGTGCTGAAGTACACTCGGCGCTACAAACTTGATGTCGTCTGGCGCAACGAAGTCGCGGCCATTGAGAAGAGCATAGGCCTTGGAGGCGTTGAGAATGGCCACCGACGCACGGGGGCTCGCTCCGAGATAGACTGCCTTTGAGGTGCGCGACCGCTGAACAATGGAGGCAATGTAGCCAATGAGACTCTCTTCGACATAGACTTTCTCAAGCATCTTGCGCATGCCAAGCAATTCATCGATGGAGAGAACAGGCCGCACACCTTCAAGGCGGACGAGGTTTCGTTTGGCCTGATGACGCTTCAATATGTTTATTTCGTCCTCCAAAGAAGGATAATCCATCGTCACTTTAAACAAGAAACGGTCGAGCTGCGCTTCGGGAAGGCGATATGTACCTTCTTGTTCGACAGGATTCTGCGTAGCAATGATTGTATATAGGTCGCCCATCTGCCTTGTCGTGCCGTCGATGGTGACCTGTCGTTCCTCCATCACCTCGAAGAGGGCGGCCTGTGTCTTGGCTGGGGCGCGGTTGATTTCATCCACCAAAACAAGTTGCGAGAAAACCGGTCCCTCGTGGAAATCGAACTGTGAGGTCTGCATGTTGAACACTGTTGTTCCGAGAACATCACTCGGCATCAGGTCGGGCGTGAATTGAATGCGCGAGAAACGGGCATCAATCAATTTTGAGACCAGACGTGCCAGCAGTGTTTTTGCGACACCTGGCACACCCTCAATGAGCACATGTCCATCGGCGAGGATTGCTGTCAGTATGAGATCAACAGCCTGTTGCTGTCCTACAATCACATTGCCTATCTGCTGATGTACCTCAGCAATCTTGCCACTGAAAACGGTCAGGTCGGTTCGTTCAACTGTATTCTCTTCCATAATTTTCTATTGCATTTATAATTGGTTCAATATTTTGTCCATAGCGTCAACAAGCTCTTTCAGTTCGGAGTCTGATGTCTTGGCGGCATCTTTCAGCTTTCTTATTTTCAGTAAGGTATTTTCCACTTCCTGACGGGTCAGCCCTGTGTGGTTGGTTATCAGCGTCACCGTTTCGCGCTGCTCTTCATCGGCCATGATGTCGGCCATGATACTGCGACGGATGGTTTCGGCAAAGTAATTACACTTCTTTGTCAGGATGTCGCGATTGTCGTGGTGCTGATGATAGAGGGTTCCGATGAGTCTCACAAACTCAAGCGATTTGTTTTCTGGTGGTGTGACAACGGGGATGACACGCTGGCGACGACGTGCCGTGAAGACAAAGAAAAGCAGGAGTCCGAAGAGAGCAAGATAGACAGCCCATCGGAGTGGCTCCTTCTCTAAGAAATAGCTCAACGGAGAGTTTGATCCGCTGGACGATTTCGGCAGATAGGCCTGCGTCCTCACCACCTCCATGTTGCCAAACTGTGATATGGTTCGAAAAATCAACGGATTGATATCCTTATCAAGTATCCCGTAATTGGTGAACAACTGCGGGACAGCATTAAGCAAAAGCGTACCCTTGCCTATGCGCATGGAGATTATCTTTGGTTGCCAACCCTCGGTTGTAGGCTGTATGGCCTGCGTGTCGGCAAGTTCGATATCCAGCTTCCTGTATTGCAGCAAGGTGTCACACTCTATTCTTTTTCTGTATTCAAAGCCACCACTCATCAATGGATAGTAAACACGGAACATTCGTTTCTGATAAGGTTTTTGGTCCGCCCACCAAAGGGTATCCATCGGATCGCCCATCTGCTGCAGACTGATTTGCACCATACGTGGGCTGAAGGTACCATAACTGTCAATCCAGACAGGAATTACATCTACACACCTGCTCTCTGGTCTATAGTCGTGCACCACCAACATGATTTTATTTCCTCTGCGAAGCAGCTGTTTCATAGCTTTCAAATCTGTTACGGTCGGTGTGAAGTTGATGGCATTTACCATTATTGCACGAGGTTGTTTACCTTCTGACAGCAGTTGGGGCAAGGTTTTGTTGGTAACAGAATAGTCTTGAGATAGTGAACTCTGCACCAGCGAGTCGAATACGGCACAACCAAAGGGCTGACGGTCGGTGTGAAGGTAGGTGGGTTGCCAGACAAACTTGCTGGGAGCATTCCATTGGAGGACAAACACAAACACAAGGAAAGCCAAAACGCCCAAAACAAACTTACGGTTCATGGTTGCCCTCCTTCCGTTATTTCTTTCTGCAACTCCAACATCAAAGCCACTTGGGCACCGTCAGCCTGATAATTTCCATAGCGAACTCGCATAAAGAGATTCGTGAAACGAACGAAAGCAGGCAAAAGGAATTCCTTGGTGTATTGTGTCGGGGTCTTGTATATCTGCCAGTTTATGCGATGATTATCGGCCAACCAGCGAAGCGTCTGCAAATAGACGATACACACACACCGATTGTAATCATTGAGTCGCCGTGCCTTATCAAACTCCGCCTCAAAGTCAATGCCGTAGATGTTGTTCTCCTCGAAAGCATTTTTCGACGACCGTCCTTCTGTTCTGAAAAGGGCCGGTTTGTAGCGCCAGAGCAAATATCCTACCACGCCCAACAGGGTCAACGCCACAAGAATGTAGAGCAAAATCCGCACGTCACCATCGGACTTGATGGAGAACACATCATCGAGGAAACGGCTTATCTGCTGAAGAATCCATCCAAACAAGCTGCTGTCTGGTGCTTCAAGCTCACGAGCATAGTTGTAAGCCTCATCAGACTGAAACTGATGAAGTAGTGAACTGTCGCACGTTAGGGTGTCCTTGAGCTGTGAGAGCATTGGCAAAGCAGTTAGACTAAGTCCTCAAAATTATCTATTTCCTTGCTTTTGGCAGACATTTCCTCAAAGCGTTGTATGTCCTCATCTACCGAGACATCGTCCATTTCCTCAGCCAAGCTACCGTACTGATAGCCCAGGCCAATTGTGTTCAGTGACATTGAGAGATACATTCCGAAAGTCTGAATCACAGCAAAAAGGTAGAGAGCGAAGCTGAAGATGGATGAATTGACTATGGGATTCTCATTGTCGCTTACCACAAACAAGGCTTTTACCAAGAACATGATGTACCATGGCAGCATGAAACACCCCTGAATGACATTCGCAAGGATATTCAACACAAGCAAAAAGCCCAAGATAGCCCAAAAATGATGCGCCGTTAGCCTTATGCTTTGCCTAAGAGAGTTGAACACTGTCTGACTGTCCTCGAAGATATAAATAGGGTATGCCAATGACAGGGGTACGATAGCGACCACAACCAGCAAAACAAGCAGTAAGAGAATCCCCCACCATTCCGTAAGATAGACTATCAAACCAAACACCGCATATAACAACAACACAATCGTTCCCAAAGTTAAACCCATAATGAGGGAACGCTTGGCAGCCTTAATGATTTTCGGTTTGAGGTCTTTCAGTGTGACCCCTCGCAGTCGTTCGTCATTTTCGTGGTAATGACGCATCATCGCATAGGTAAAAGCCGCCAAGAGAATGCTTCCTATCAAGATAAAGATGAAATAAGAAACATAAGATATGATTAGTTTTACGACAAGGGAATCCCCTATGTTTACCGCCTCATTGACTGCCATATCCGAAAAGATGGAGGTCAAATAATTCAGCGAAAACGCTTGCAACAGGCTAAGAGGAAGGAGCAGATACAAACATCCTTTCAACCATAATTTGCTGTTTTCCTTGAGAAAGTCGAAAGTATCTGAAAACTTATCGCCGAAAGAGCGAACTTTATAGAGTTGAATTTTGGGGCGTTCTATCTGCATTGTGATTACGTTTATAAGGTAAATAAATAAAATAAAATACGACAAATATCGCCGAAAGGGCTATGATGGTCAGCCGAAGCTCGTCGCCCATGTCTGTATGCCGTGTGAGAAAACTCTCAATGAATCCTGCTATGATAAACAAAGGTACTGTCCCAGCCACTATTTTCATGCCTCGCCGTGCACCACACTTGAAGCTCTCAAGACGGGAATACGTACCAGGGAAGAGCCATCCATTACCCATTGCCAAGCCAGCGGCACCAGCCACTATGATGGACGACAGCTCAAGCGTGCCATGAAGCATGGTTGCCATGAGGCTTTCGCCAAGAAGCCCCTGTTGATAGAAGAAAGTATCGAAGCAACCGATCATCAAACCATTCTGAAAGAGTATCAATCCAGGAATGAAACTTGTGAGCAGACCTGACACGAAGATATTGAACGACACCATTATATTATTGAAGGTGATTTGCCAGAACATGGAATCCGAGGGAGACAAACCATAAACACCCATCGGATGTCCAGCCTTGATGTTCTCCATCGTCATGTCCATATAGGCATCGCCCATGATAAGACGGGGGAAATCACTGTCGCCGACCGTTGAAACCACTCCGACAAAGTCACTTACGGCGAAAATCAGGAAGGAAATCAGGAGCAACCGCCGTTCGTTCCACATCACATCGGGCACTTCTTGCGACCAGAAAGTGATCAATCTTGTCCACTTCTCGCGCTTGTTCCGATATATCTCGTTGTGCAAGGCCGAGGCAAGGTTGTTCAAATAAGCCGTGATTCGTGAGTTGGGATAGTGGGTTTGTGCAAAGGCAAGGTCAGCCGTCAGGTCGGTATAGACATCGGCAAGGTGGTCCGGTGAATCGTTCGTGGCTTTTTCCACAACGCTTTCCGTAGCTCTCCACTTGTCAATGTTATTCCGGATGAACAATATCTCTTTCATGAAATTAGAGGTCTGACCGTACTTTTACTTTAGTTTAGCAGCAAAAGTACAGATTTATTCTTATATTTGCAACAGAAAACAGAAATTCTTTTGACTACGATCATGCCTGAATCCAATATCATTACGGGACAATACGTTCGCATCAATCAAACCGCAGCCAGCATCGGGACACGCCTTGTGGCAAGAGGAATAGACGCCATCATAGTGGTTGCCTATGCCATTGGAATAATTCTGCTGATGGAACAGGCCATCACTATTAACCGCTATTACATCTTTGTTTTTCTTCCGGCAATCCTCTATTCGTTTCTCTTCGAGCTCTTCAACAACGGACAGAGCCTCGGCAAGATGATCATGCATATTAAAGTGGTGAAAATAGATGGCAGCACACCCACCATAGGCGACTATTTCATGCGTTGGCTGTTGCAAATCATCGACATTGACATGATGGGAGTGGGCGCATTAGCCATCCTCCTCACCAAGAACAGCCAACGGTTAGGCGACCTCGCCGCAGGCACGATGGTCATCAAGCTGAACAATTACCGGCAATTGCAGGTCTCGCTCGACGAGTTCTCTTATCTGGAGCGCAACTATATGCCAGTTTATCCGCAAGCAGAGGACCTCACTCTCAAGCAGATTGACGTCATCCAACGAGCCCTCAACTCTGACTATGGGCAAGAACGCAACAACAGAATAGAATTATTGGCCGAGAAAGTACACAGTATGCTCGGGATTTCCTATGACAAAACGAGTGCGGAAAAATTCCTCTACACAATAGTAAGGGACTATCAGCACTACTCGCTGGAAATCGTGTGACACCTACCTATTATATTGATATAGATTAGACACTTTGCTAAAAGAGTTGATTAAAATTTTAAAATGCGTACTTTCGTCAGGAAAATTAAATATTTCACATAAAAGCACTTCTGCAATTACCAAGGCTTAAATTTCGACAAAAATACAAAATAAACACTTGCATTCATGCTTTTTAGTTGCAAAACTGATATTTTTTTTATTCTTTTGCAAAATACAGCTTGAGCCAATTGGCATCAATAAATTACATATTGTTGGCGATGGGAAGAAAAAGACACGATTTTCTTTGGTGTTTTGATTTAATTTGGATAAATTTGCGGTATCATTTGACAAACTAACACTAACATAAACATTTAAAGTTACAATTACTATGGAAGTTGTTAAAATTATGAAAGCTCTGGAGCAGAAGCATCCAGGTGAGTCTGAGTACTTGCAGGCAGTGCAAGAGGTTCTCGAATCTATCGAGGAAGTTTACAATCAGCATCCCGAATTCGAGAAGGCTAAAATCATCGAAAGAATGGTAGAGCCTGAACGTATCTTCACGTTCCGCGTTACATGGATTGACGATAAGGGCGAAGTACAGACTAACCTCGGCTATCGCGTACAGTTCAACAGCGCAATCGGTCCGTACAAGGGTGGTCTTCGTTTCCACAAAGCTGTTACACCTTCAATGTTGAAGTTCCTCGGTTTCGAGCAGACCTTCAAGAACGCGCTGACAACATTGCCCATGGGCGGTGGTAAAGGTGGTTCCGACTTCGACCCGGTAGGCAAGTCTGAAGCTGAAATCATGCGTTTCTGCCAAGCATTCATGCTCGAGCTCAAACACAATATCGGTCCCGATCAGGATATCCCTGCCGGCGACGTAGGCGTTGGTGGTCGCGAAATCGGTTTCATGAACGGTATGTATCAGAAACTCACACGCCAATACCACACGGGCGTGCTCACCGGTAAAGGTCTCACCTGGGGTGGTTCTTTCTTCCGTCCTGAAGCTACAGGGTTCGGTGCACTCTACTTCACAGAGCACCTCCTCAAGAAAGCCGGCAAAGACATCAAGGGTAAGAAAATCGCTATCTCCGGCTTCGGTAACGTGGCTTGGGGTGCTTCAAAGAAAGCAACAGAATTGGGCGGTAAGGTAATCGCTATCTCAGGTCCTGACGGTGTTTGCGAAATCCCTGACGGAATGACAGCCGAGATGAATGACTACATGCTCGAAATGCGTTCTTCCAACCGCAACAAGGTAGAAGACATGGCTACTAAGTTCCCGGGCAAGGCTAAGTTCACAGCTGGCAAGAAAGCATGGAGCATTCCTTGCGACATCGCTCTGCCATGTGCATTCCAGAACGAGCTGAGCGAAGACGACGCTAAGGAGCTGAAAGCTAATGGTTGTTGGTGCTGCTGCGAGGTTTCCAACATGGGTTGCCAACCGGGTGCCATCCACTTCTTCCAAAAGAACGGCATCCTCTTCGCACCGGGCAAGGCTGTAAACGCAGGTGGTGTTGCTACTTCCGGTCTTGAAATGACTCAGAACGCAGCTCACCTCAATTGGGCTCCTGAAGAAGTAAACGAAAAACTCCACTGGATAATGCAAAGCATCCACGAGCAGTGCGTTAAGTTCGGTACACAGCCGGATGGTAGCGTTGACTACGTGAAAGGTGCCAACATCGCAGGCTTCATGAAGGTTGCGCAGGCTATGCTTGAGCAAGGCATTATCTAATAGGTTTTCTCCGTCAGCCACAAGCTAAACAAGTGGCGACGACAATACAGGGAGGAAACAGAACAAAACTTTTGAATATGAAGAAAATCAGAATCCTCCTAATAGTATTAACATCATTTGCAGGCTTTACCATCTCGTCATTGTGCAACGCACAGACGAGTGGTAAAGCCTCTTATTATAGCAACAATCTGCACGGACGCAAGATGAGCAATGGCGAACGTTATAACCGCGACGACTTCACTTGCGCACATCGCTCCCTACCTTTCGGTACAAAACTCAAAGTTACCAATACCAAGAACGGACGTTCAGTAGTGGTGCGCGTTACCGATCGCGGTCCATTTGTCAGAGGAAGGGTGGTTGATCTCTCGTATGCTGCGGCAAAAGAAATTGGCATGATTTCGAGTGGCGTGGCTTACATCAAGGTTGAAAGACTGGAGAAGGAAACAGAAGTGCCCTACGCTGCCAATCCAAACATCATTCATGTGCCGGAGATAGAATACGGTTTGGCGGGTGTCTGCTATGAATTCATCCCGGAATGGAAGGAAAACAACAAGTTGGAGCAGCCCAAGAAGATAACACGAAAAAGACAACACCCCACCAAGCAAAATCAACAACCGCAAAAGGAATCTAAATCAAAGAGCTGGACAAACTTCTTCAAGAAAGTAAAAGAAGGCGTAACGGGGCTGTTTGAGTAAGCGCGAGATTTCTTGCTTTTTCACAAATTTTCTTATCTTGGGGCAGACAATTCCCCACACCTGATTTCAACCTCCATGCTTTCTCGTTCTAAAAGCTAAACTTTCAAGACGAGAATCACAGCCCAATGTTTATCAGTGCCCTTCTTCTCTGTCCCTGACATTTTCCATAATGCACTTACGGCGATGGCAAACCGGTTCAATTTGACAAGAAGAAAGGCATATCGACTTCTCGATATGCCTTTCTTTATGGTTGCTTCTCATCGTCAAGAAGCAATGTCCCAAATCAGAGATTATTGTTATCTTTCTTCCATTCAGCCACAGCGGGGATGATACCCAAACTAACAATCTCTTCACGCATTTTGCAGAGGTGGTTGTAAGAAGCCTTGAGCGAAGCCATTTCCTCATCTGTACCCTTTGGTAGCTCATAGTGAACTCCGGTGGTGTCAATTGTCGTCGGCATCGCCATCATTACGTTGTGGAAGCCGAGTTCATCGTTGTTCACATAGCAACCGGCAGGCAACGTGAACTTCTCGCCACCCATGGCAGCCTCTATCATCTTCACCGCATTGTGAGCCGGGCTTTGGAAGGAGCTACGTCCGCGCAGTTTAATAATGGTGGAACCACCCTGTACCGTGCTGTGTTTGATGCTTTCCCAACGATCGGCTGCCAAATTCATTTCCGTCAGTGGCTTGCCATCAATTTTAACCTGCGATGCAAATACTGCCATCTGTTCGCCGTGACCGCCATAGGTGTGCGCACCCGTAACTTTGTCTTGCTGAACACCAAACTCCAATGCCAGCGCTTGTTGCAGACGAGTGGAGTCGAGAGCAGCCAAAGAGGTGAGCTGGTTGGGTTTCAAACCGGAATGGATGAGTGCCGTGAGTGCCGTAACATCAGCCGGGTTGAAGATAACGACAACAAATTTAACCTCCGGACAATATTTCTTAATATTCTCACCGAATTCTGCGGCAATCTTGCAGTTGCCTTTCAACAAATCTTCGCGAGTCATACCCTCCTTGCGAGGTGCGCCGCCTGACGAGATGATGTATTTGGCACCGGTGAATGCCTCTTCGGGATTGGTTGTCCAAGTGATGTTGGCACCCGGAAAGCCACATTGAGCTATTTCGTTAGCTACACCGTGAAGTCCCGGTTCGTAGATATCATAAAGACACACGTTGGGAGTGAGACCAAGCGTGAGAACGCTCTGAGCCATGTTTGAACCAATCATACCGCCTGCACCGACGATAACAAGTTTCTCGTTTGTTAAAAATGACATAATAGTTTACTTATATTAAATTGAAATACTAAATTACCCTCTATTATTTTTATCCGCAAATTTACTAAAAATTGAGTAAACATCCGCATTTTTTCTCGTCTTATTTGTTATTTATTCTAAAACTACTTTGTTTGCCATCCGGGGATAGCAAATAATCGTGAAGTAAGATTTGAAAAATGGGGATGTATCAGAGAATATGCGTATCTTTGCCATGAGAAAAACTACTGAACATGAAAACCGAAATCAATGCGCGTTTAACGGCTTTGCGCAGAGTAATGCGAAGGAAAGGGTTTGCCGCCTTTGTCTTTCCGAGTACCGATCCTCATCAAGGCGAATACGTCCCCGACCATTGGAAAGGAAGGGAATGGATTTCAGGATTTGATGGCTCCGCGGGAACTGCCGTCGTAACAATGACGAGCGCAGCCTTATGGACCGACTCTCGCTACTTTATAGCAGCTGCCGAACAGCTGGCGGAAACAGAATTCGTATTGATGAAAGAGCGAATCGCGACAACACCTTCTGTCAGCGAATGGCTCGCAAAAGAACTGAAGAAAGATACTTGCAAAAAGATTGGGATTGACGGATGGGTGTGTTCACATTCGGTTGCCGAAGACTTGAGAAAAGCTTTGAAGAAATTGGGTGATTTCACTTTGCAGACCGATTTCGACCCTTTGGCTGAAATTTGGAACCACCGTCCGCTGCGTCCGAAAAATAAAATCTTCTTGCACCCTTTGCAATATGCGGGCGAGACGTGTTCTTCCAAGCTGAGACGCATCCGCAAGGCGTTATCCGAACAACAAGCCGAGGGCACAATCGTTTCCGCCCTCGACGATGTGGCATGGACACTGAATCTCAGAGGTTCCGATGTGCATTGCAATCCGGTGTTCGTGGCTTATCTCTTTATTCTCAAACAAAAGGCGGTGCTCTATACCGATATGGAGAAAATCTCGCCGGAGATAAACCGCTATTTGTTGTCGGAAGGGGTGGAAACAGCACCTTATGAACAAATTCCAATCGCACTGGCTCAATGTACGGACATTGCGTTGCTGTTGGATTCGGATGCACTGAACGAGCGTTTATTCACGGTGGCTTTCAACGCAAGAAGCATCATCGGGAAGTTGCCCATTCCTACCATGAAAGCCGTTAAAAACGAAACAGAGATAAGGGGCTTTCGCAATGCCATGTTGCGCGATGGAGTGGCAATGGTAAAGTTTCTGAAATGGCTCAGACCTGCGGTAGAGGCAGGAGGACAAACCGAAATAACACTGGGCGAAAAGCTCACCTCGTTGCGTTCAGAACAAGCTTTGTATGAGGGAATTTCGTTTGATACCATCGTGGGATATGAAGCGCATGGTGCCATCGTGCATTACGAAGCAACGCCTAAAACCGACAGGCTCGTTGAGCCTCGAGGACTTGTGTTGATTGACAGTGGCGCGCAGTATGTTGATGGCACGACAGACATCACCCGGACAATCGCACTCGGACCGGTTAGTGAGGAACAGCGAAAGATTTACACACTTGTGCTGAAAGGGCATATACAGTTGGCATTGTGTAAATTCCCTACCGGTGTTTGTGGTTCGCAGCTCGATGCCTTTGCCCGACAAGCCATGTGGCGCGAGGGTTACAACTTCATGCACGGCACGGGGCACGGCGTGGGGAGTTTTCTCAATGTTCATGAAGGACCTCACCAAATAAGAATGGAATGGGTGGCTGCGCCTTTACTTCCGGGAATGACCGTTACAAACGAACCGGGAATATATTTGGAAGGGAAATTTGGAGTGCGCATAGAAAACACGATGCTTATTCAGCCTCATCGGCAAACCACATTCGGAGATTTTCTTGGTTTCGATGCTTTAACGCTCGCCCCCATTGACACTACTCCCATTGATTTCAATATGCTGACAGCGGAAGAAGTGCACTGGCTGAACAGCTATCACGAAAGGGTCTATCGCGAGCTTTCACCTTATTTAACCAATGAGGAGCAGACGTGGCTAAAAAACGCCACACAACCTGTCGAAAGAAAGTGAAAATAAACAGCCGGAATTAAATCCAAATCGGGCATAAGTAACAAAAAAAGAACTAAAGTGGTTTCTAATGGTCGGTTGAGGTTAAAGATATTTCTTAACCCATTCTGCCGTTGTATTCTTCCGTTGCGAATCGTTGCAACAAATTGAATATGTGCATCTCTCAAAGAATAATTGGGAGGAATGTCAAGAGTGTCGATATTTTTCTTTATTTTTGCAAAAGATAAATTTAATGACAATGAAAAAAATATTAACAGCAGTTCTTTTAGGACTTTCTCTTTCTGCAATGGCAGGAAACAGTCCTTTGTGGATGCGATTCAGTGCCATCTCTCCCGATGGGCAGACGATCGCATTCTCTTACAAAGGCGACATCTTCACCGTTCCCGTTGGTGGAGGTGCTGCTCGCCAACTTACCACCAATCCGGCTTATGACGCTTATCCTGTTTGGAGTCCCGACGGACAAAAGATTGCTTTCGCGTCATCGCGGGAAGGAAGTTTGGATGTGTACCTGATGTCAAAAGAGGGAGGTGCGCCCACACGCCTGACTACGAATAGCGGAGATGAAATTCCCATGGCGTTCAAAGACAACAACACCGTACTTTTCTCTTCCTCGCTCATGCCCACGGCAAAATCAATATTATTTGCTTCGGGTTCTTTCCCACAAACTTACGAGGTGAGTATTGAGGGCAGCCGACCTCGTCTCTTCTCGCCGATGCCCATGCTTGATGTGTGCGTAAGAACGAATGGGGACATACTCTATCACGACCAAAAAGGGTATGAGGATAATTTCAGAAAACACCATCGTTCGCCGATTGCTCGTGATATCTGGATGTACAGCAAAGGGAAATATACCAAACTGACAGATTTCAACGGAGAAGACCGCACACCGGTTTGGGCAAACAGTGGCGACAGCTATTATTACCTGAGTGAGGAAGACGGAACTTTCAATGTGTATAAACGCAATATCGATGGCTCCGGAAAGGTACAAATCACGCATCACGTGAAGAATCCGGTGCGATTCCTTACCATCGCCAACAATGGTACGTTGTGTTATGGTTACGATGGCGAGATTTACACCGTGACCGATGGTGAACAGCCGCGAAAGGTAAATATCAGCATTGTTACCGACCAAATCGATCAACAGCTCAATCGCCAGTTGCGCACCTCGGGAGCAACGGAAATCAAGGTGTCGCCCAACGGAAAGGAAATCGCTTTCGTGCTGCATGGCGATGTGTATGTAACATCGGTGGATTACAAGACTACGAAACAGATTACCAACACGCCGGAACAGGAACGCGATATCGACATCTCGCCGGATGGAAAGAGCATTGTTTACGGAGCAGAGAGAAACGGTATTTGGCAGATTTATCAAACGAAGATAAAGAACAGTGGCGAAAAGAACTTTACTTACGCCACGGACTTGGTAGAGGAACGCATGACCAACACCAACCAAACCTCGCAAATGCCTCAATACAGTCCTGATGGCAAAAAAATTGCCTTCTTTGAAAATCGTGCTTCCCTGAAAGTAATGGATGTAAAGACAAAGAACGTGATTGCCGTTACCGATGGAAAGGATTTGTATTCTTACAGTGATGGCGACATTTGGTTCTCTTGGAGTCCCGACAGTCGCTGGCTGTTGGTTCCCTATATGGGAAATGCAGGCTGGAACAACTCCGATGTATCATTGGTGGATGCCACCGGAAAGAAAAAGCCTTTTAACCTCACACAGAGTGGCTACAACGACGAATCGGCTAAATGGGCTTTGGGCGGAAAGGCAATGCTCTTCTTCAGCGACCGCGCCGGCTATCGCAGTCATGGCAGTTGGGGAGCAGAGGCGGATGTTTACCTGATGTTCTTCGACCTTGATGCATACGAGCGTTTTTGCATGACGAAGGAGGAAAGGGAACTTGCCGACCAACTGGAAAAGGATAAGAAGAAAACAGAAGCCGAAACCAAAGAGAAAGAGAAGGCAAAGGGAAAGAAGAAAGGGAAAGACGCCGACAAGAACAAGAAGAAAAATGAGGTGAAGCCCTTAGAGTTCGACTTGGAAAATTGTCGCGACCGAATTGTTCGACTAACGGTCAATTCCTCTCATTTGGGCGATGCAGCATTAAGTCCCGGAGGCGACACGCTTTATTATCAGGCATCGTTCGAAGGGGGTTACGACCTTTGGAAACACGACTTGAAAGAGAATAAGACGCAGATTGTATTGAAGGATGTGGGAAGAGGGGCATTGGAGGCCGACAAGAAGTTCAAGAACCTTTACCTCTGTTCGCGTCGCAACATAAAAAAGGTGGATTTGACAAAGAACTCCGTGAGCAACGTGCCTTTTGAAGCTCGGTTCGACTACAAGCCGTATGAGGAACGTGCTTACATCTTCGACCATATCTGGCAACAAGTGACTGACAAGTTCTACGTGGAAGATTTACATGGTGTGGATTGGGCAGGCTATCGGAAGATTTACGAGCGATTCTTGCCGCATATCAACAACAACTACGATTTCCGAGATATGCTTAGCGAACTCCTTGGCGAATTGAATGCTTCTCACACCGGAGCGCGTTTTAGTCCCGATGGTCCGAGTCTCTACACCGCTCGCTTGGGATTGTTCTATGATGAAAATTACAATGGCGACGGACTGAAAATCGAGGAGGTAATCAAACGAGGTCCCTTTGCCGTTAAGAAAACAGGGGTAACAGCCGGTTGCGTGATTGAGAAAATCGACGGAGAGCCCATTCTCAAAGGTAAGGATTACAACTATATGCTCGATGGAAAGGTAGGAAAACCCATTCGAGTATCGGTATTCAACCCAAACACGAAAAAGCGTTTCGACGTAACTGTAAAAGCCATCAGCAAAGGCGCGGAACAAGAACTGCTCTACAAGCGTTGGGTGGATCGCAACCGTGCTTTCGTGGATAGCATCTCAGGGGGGCGCATTGCCTATGTACACGTGAAGGGCATGAACAGCCCGAGCTTTCGAACGGTTTACAGCGAACTGCTCAATGCCGAAAACAGGGCAAAGGATGCCGTGATTGTCGATGAACGCCACAACGGTGGCGGATGGCTGCACGACGACCTCTGCACATTGCTCAGCGGAAAGGAATATCAGAAATTCATCCCACATGGAAAACTGATTGGAACCGACCCCTTCAACAAGTGGAACAAACCATCATGCGTCCTGATTTGCGAGGATGATTACAGCAACGGACATGGTTTCCCACAGATTTATCAGAACTTGGGAATCGGTAAACTCGTGGGTACGCCCGTGGCAGGAACCATGACTGCCGTATGGTGGGAGACGCTCATCAATGGAATGGTGTTCGGCATTCCGCAAGTAGGCTGTCAGGGAATGGATGGTAAGTTCGCCGAGAACAAACAGCTCAATCCCGACATCGAGGTGTACAACACACCGGAAGACTATCTTAACGGCTACGACCGCCAGCTCGTTCGTGCCGTCGAGGAAATGATGAAGAAATAATCATTCCATCGTAAGACAAACAGGTGTCGGAGATATAAATTTCTTTTGTCATGCCGGCTCCCGACTTCACGATGAAAAGTCATTCCCTTCCATTCGTTGTTCGTCTCTGCTCGACCACACACGGGGAAATTCTGTTCATCGTGATTCTTCCCTTGCCAACCGTGGCAATTCCATTTCTCCGTCGGGACAAACCTTGTGTTTGTCCCGATGGTAGATAAGGTTTGCCAATCGGTGGATACATATTGCAAAGAAATTCTACTGCCTTGTGGGTGCATCTTAGGGACACTGCCAAATACTTTCTCTTATATTGAATTTATGTTCATTGACTTTAAATAATGTTAAATGGGGGGGGTAAATGTGTACTTATTGGAAAGAAATTTATAGTTTTGCACCAATTTCAATAGAAAATAGGATAAAACTGACTTTAATATTCTGCAAGCCGGACTTGAGAGATAGCGAAGTCGATTCCTATAGAATGGCTTTCGGGCATACCTGAGAAAAGACTTATTCGGAATCAAAAGAAGCTAATTGATTGTACTAATATATTTAAAACAAATGACTCAGTCAAAATTGCAGTCAAACGGGGTCAGTCGTAAAACGGTCGTTCAAGAATTATCACACAGCCTTTTTCAGAGTCGTCCGGTTCTCGCATCACGGGAAAAGACAACCGTAAAAAGCGAGTGACAAAAAGGAAAGATGGAACAAATAATGTAAAAAATACCGGAAATTATTTCGTTAATAAAAAAAAGAAAGAACTTTGCAGCAGTATAAATACAATAAGCCCCATATATAATTACCAAACAAAATCAAAAGCTTACGCAAGGGAATAAATCTTGTGATAATTATAAATTTATAACATTATATTCATCATGGTCAAAATTACAGAAAAAAATGAAAAACAGCATTATGTAAAACCGGAAATGGTTGCATTGATGCTTGAAAACCAATCATTATTGGCAGGGTCAGGTCCCGTAAAACCAGAAGACAAGCCAACAGAAGTCCCGGGTGAGGACGGTACCGATGCTCCCAAAGGAGACTGGTAAACACATCATTGTCAATATGATAAGTGAACAACTATTTAAAAAAATCAAGAATTTCATTATGAAAAAGAACAAATATTTATATATGGCCTCTCTTGCCATCGCATCATTGGCAATGGGAGCTTGTAGCAGCGACGATGCAGTTACGGGAGAAAACGGCGAGCAGAACGCACGCAAAATAGAGCTTACGGCAACTTATCCAACCGACGACAATGCCACAGCCAACGCCAAAGGCACACGTGTTACCTACACTCCCGACGGCAAGAACTTCATCTGCAAGTGGGAATCAACCGACAAGATGAAATACTATGGCAGCAGCTTCACTTCCACACCTACAGATTTCAGCATTGTGAGGATGACTGACGACAAAGCTGTTTTCGCAGGCACAGCCACAGAAACCAGCGGAATGGTGATGTATCCGGCAAAGGATTATGAATTAGCAGGCTCCAAGCTCGTGATCGACATCGACCATCAGAAAGGCACAAGAGAAGGCTTGAAAGACGTTGACTACATGTGGGGCAAAGTGAATGTTTCCAAAGGTGAGTCTCAAGCTCCAAAGTATTATACCAAGCTTCAGAAGCTGACCAATACCGTTCATTTCGTTGCGCAATTGAACGCAGAAGACAAAGATCAGAAAATTATGAAGATACTCGTTTCAGGCGAGAATTTCAAAACCAAGGCAACAGTGGACAATTCCGGCTCAGTGGGTTCAGATGATAGCTATATCGGTTACTTGACCATCGAGCCTGAAAACATGACTGTCGGTGCCGATGGGAAGACTCCCGACATCTACTTCAAGACGTTCCAAACCGAAATTTACATTGCTCAGACGATGACCATCCAGATTTTGCTCGAGAACGGTAAAACATATAAGAAGACCTATGGCAGAACCAAAAAATCAAGCAGCAATGCGGTGAAGTTCAATACAGGCTCGGATGAGCTATACGGTCACATGATGCACTTCAACAACATCACCCCGGAGCGCAACATCAACACCTACCTCTTCAGCGACGGTGTCTCAGCAACTATCGACGAATACTACGGCAACAACAACGCCGGCGCAAAAGACCCATCACACCCGGGATGGCCTATCGCATGGGTAGTTCCACAAGCAGATGCAGAAGACTTTGCCGGAAATGCAGTTGACGAGAACGGCAATCCATTGAAGCACATCGCCATCGCTCTGACAGAGTTGGAACAGGGCACCAACTACGTGAACGCATGGGGTCCTTCAACAACAAGATACGACAACCATCCTCTTGAAACAAACGCATCCGACCCCAAGCAGGATTATAACGGCTATGACTATACCTACAGCCCTCTTGGTTACGTAGGGGAAGGTGGTAACATAGTAAATGCCAATATCATCAAAGCTGAAAGTAAAAATTATCCTTTGTTCTATCTAACGGCAACCTACTTCCATGAGCAGAACTCTCCTTGCGACGATGGTACCAACACCCGCAAGATGGTCGTACCGGCAGGCTGCTCAAAATGGTTCGTTCCAAGTTGGGCACAGTGGGCAAAATGTCTCCAGAATAACTTCAAGGAGGGATTCCTCGGAGCAGATCACCGGCCAAGTGTCACAGACCGCTATGAGTCCAACTTTGAGGATGCGACGATGTACGCCACAGCAGAATTGGCTCTTTGCTACAAACTGACCAATGCCGACTTGAACTTGACAGACCGCAAGGTTGGTTATAACCTGACGGCAGGAAAGATTTACGCAGTAAGTACAGATGGTAACGATACCAAAGCTGTCCCATTCTACCTCGCATTCGGTAGATACGGCAGACCTACATCGTTTAACCTCGCTGATGATGGTACGGCAGTATCCGGTTTCGATGAGACCAACTATCACAAGACCAGACCAATGTTTACTGTTCGTCCGTTCATTGCTTTCTAAGCATAGTATTAATATGATAATTACTCTTGGGAGATGTGCCGAAAGGTGCATCTCTCTTTTTTATCATGGCATTCCCATCAACAGAGGAGGAACGGATATCCAACGAGGGGCAAACCTTATCCACCGCAGGGACAAACCTTATTCATTTGTTGGCAACACATATCCAGCGATTGGATAATCTTATCCACCATAGGGACAAAAAAGGCAGTGGTAATAAATCCACTGCCTGAAATTTCCTGCGAAGAAAATAGGAGACCCAACCTACCTCTTCCGAGTTTGAATATTGAATTCTGTTACTTTACTGATGCTTCGCTGTCCTTGTAAGACGGTAACGGCAAAAGTAGCCGTGCCGGACTTTAGACGCTTGTCGGCTTTGACAAGTGCCGTATAACGAACGCCATCTCCGGGTGCAATGCTTTCGACATGAATGGACGGACTGATATAGATGTATTTGTTATTGGTGGTTTCAAGAACAGAGGGCTGAACATCAAAGAGAGTCTCCTCTCCCCTATTCATGATTTCAAAAATCAGTTTGCCCATTTCTCCGGCCGACAAGACACCATCCTCGTTGTCATCAACGAAACGGGCATTTCGGATTTCGATATGAGGGGCATACTGATAGGCACGCACCAAGTCTTCAACACTTGATTCGGAAGGAATGACCGACGTGGGTGGGACAGCACTGTAATCGCCGGTATATTCGCTATTCGTGAAATCATAAATTCTGTCGTCGCCGGAGTTCGTGGCATCAAATCCACTTTGCTCGCAATTGGAATTATCCAATGAAGGGCTTGTGGCGGCATAGGGATTCATGCCTTCGGCTTTATTGCGTTGTATCTGCTCGTAACGTTCATGCAGCTGCCCACGGTCTTGTTGCTCTTTTTGAGCGGCAATGGAAGCACCAATAACAGCTCCTCCCGCCATTCCAATAATCGTTCCTACATCAGACCCACGTGCTCCATTGGATATGCCTCCAATCGCACTGCCCAAAATGCTTCCAAGGTAGGCACCGTCAAGAGCACCGGAACCGGTATAAGTGCTACAAGAACCAAAAAGAAATAAAGACGCTATGGCAATGATGGCACTATTTTTCATACGCTATATTTTTTAATTTGTAGCAAAGATAGAAAGAATAAAACAAATAAATGCAAATAAAATCCCTATTAATAAAAGGATTTTCCCTAAACAGCCCAACAGTGTCCCAATTTTTCTTCATTCCTCCATCCAAAGCTTAGCTCTCACTTTCCAAAAGCTTACCTTTTGCACTGCAAAAGGTCATGAATTGGAATGCAAAAGCCAAGCTTTTAAATTGCAATTAATATCATCCTGATTATCAACAGATTACGAAGCATGTTCCCAACATAGTTTTTTGTAATGTAATTTCATGGTGTCGGGCAGGTCGGATGCTCGCTGTCAAGCTTCTGTTTACCACCACCTGAAATAAAAAAAGTCCCTGACAAGAGTTTGCCAAGGACTGATATTTAGAAGAGAAAAAGAATTAATTTATTCAGCGGAAGCCTCTTTAGCCTCAGTCGATTCAGTGTTATCAACCGTCGGTTCTGCCTTCTTTGAAGAACGACGACTACGACGTGTCTTCTTAACTTCGGCCTTAGGCTGTTTTGCCATATTCTCATCGTAATCAACCAATTCGATGAATGCCATTTCAGCTGCATCGCCTTGACGTGCACCCAACTTAATAACGCGAGTATAGCCACCGGGACGATCGCCCACCTTAACAGAAATTTCTTTAAACAATTCTGTTACGATTTTCTTGTCCTGAAGGTAACGGAAGACAACGCGACGAGAGTTGGTCGTGTCGTTCTTGGCACGCGTGATAAGGGGTTCTACATATTTCTTCAAGGCTTTTGCCTTGGCAACGGTCGTAGTGATTCTTTTGTGCCGAAGCAAGGAAATAGCCATATTTGCCAACATGGCATTGCGATGGTCGGCAGTACGACCTAAATGATTGAACTTTTTATTGTGTCTCATTTTTTGTTTTAATTGTTGAGGTAAAGAAAAGAGGGAGAAAAATTGGAGGAGCAAAAGTCCTACAATCAACTTCTTCAAACTTATTCTTTATCCAATTTGTATCTTGAAATGTCGGTTCCAAACGATAGATTCAGACTCTCAAGCAAATCATCAAGCTCTGAAAGCGATTTCTTACCAAAGTTACGGAACTTAAGAAGGTCGGTCTTGTTGTATTGAACCAAATCGCCCAACGTCTCCACATCGGCAGCTTTCAGGCAATTAAGTGCCCGTACGCTAAGATTAAGCGTGGAATCAGTGAGTTTAGTCTTTAACAACTGACGCATGTGCAACACTTCTTCATCAAACTCTTGATTGGTCTCCTGCTCGGGATTCTCAAGGGTAATCTTCTCGTCGGAGAACAACATGAAGTGGTAAATCAGAATTTTTGCAGCTTCCTTTAGCGCGTCTTTGGGGTGAATGGAACCATCGGTAGTAACTTCCAATACCAGTTTGTCATAGTCGGTCTTTTGTTCAACACGATAAGGCTCAACTGAATATTTAACGTTACGGATAGGAGTATAGATGGAATCGATTGGTAGCACATTGACATCGGTGCAGAATTCACGATTTTGTTCAGAGAACACATAACCGCGTCCTTTGTTGATGGTGATATCCATCTGCATGGATGCCTTGGAATCTAAATGACAAATCACTAAATCCGGATTTAACACTTCAAATCCAGAAAGATACTTACCAATATCACCTGCTTTGAACTCTGTAGAATTCTCAACGGTGATACTAACTTTCTCATTCTCGAATTCTTCTACTACTTGCTTGAATCGAACTTGTTTGAGATTCAAGATGATGTTGGTAACGTCCTCCTTCACTCCCGGTACGGAAGAAAATTCATGCTCCACACCATCGATACGAATGGTGTTGATGGCATAACCTTCAAGAGAGGAAAGGAGAATGCGGCGCAAGGAGTTACCGATGGTAACACCAAAGCCGGGCTCAAGGGGACGAAATTCGAATTTTCCGAATTGGTCATTAGCCTCCAGCATCACAACTTTTTCAGGTTTTTGAAATGCTAATATCGCCATTAATTTAATGATTTTATTGTTTAGAGTACAACTCTACGATTAACTGCTCCTTAATATTCTCTGGTATGTCAGCTCGATCCGGTTTGTGGAGGAACTTGCCACTCTTGGTGTTTTCGTCCCACTCTATCCAAGGATACTTGCTGTGATTGAAGCCGGCCAATGCTGCTTCAATAACCTCCAAAGACTTTGCCTTCTCGCGAACACCAACGATGTCGCCGGGTTGAACAGAATAAGATGGAATGTTTACAACTTTACCATTCACGATGATGTGCTTGTGTCCCACTAACTGACGTGCAGCAGCACGAGTTGGAGCAATCCCAAGACGATATACTACGTTATCGAGACGGCTCTCAAGATTTTGGAGCAATATCTCACCGGTAATTCCACTTGCCTTTGCAGCACGCTCGAACATATTGCGGAACTGACGCTCAAGAACACCGTAAGTATATTTTGCTTTCTGCTTCTCTGCCAACTGTGCTCCATACTCAGAAACCTTGCGACGACGGTTATTTCCGTGTTGCCCGGGAGGATAGTTTCTCTTAGCCAACACTTTATCTGCACCGAATATTGGTTCACCGAAACGGCGCGCAATTCTGGATTTTGGACCTATGTATCTTGCCATAATTAATATAATTTCTTTTAATTGTTATAAGATGTGATTATACGCGACGACGCTTGGGAGGACGACAGCCATTGTGGGGTAAAGGTGTTACGTCCACAATCTCCGTTATCTGAATACCTGCGGCGTTAACGGCACGGATAGCACTCTCGCGACCATTTCCCGGACCTTTCACGTAAGCCTTAACCTTACGAAGACCAAGGTCGAAAGCAACCTTCGCACAGTCCTCGGCTGCCATTTGAGCAGCGTAAGGAGTATTCTTCTTTGAACCGCGGAAACCCATCTTACCGGCAGAAGACCAAGATATAACCTGACCTTCATTGTTTGCTAAAGATACAATAATATTGTTAAATGAACTATGAACATGAAGCTGACCCAATGCGTCAACTTTTACGTTTCTTTTCTTAGATGTTGCTGATTTCTTTGCCATAATTTCTTTTAGTTTAAGCATGAAGTCCGAAAAAACAAAAGAGATTTGCTTATTTCAGGACTTTGAACTAAATATTACTTAGTAGCTTTCTTCTTATTAGCAACAGTCTTCTTCTTTCCTTTACGGGTACGAGCATTATTCTTAGTGCTCTGACCACGAACCGGAAGACCATTACGATGTCTAACTCCACGATAGCAACCTATATCCATGAGGCGCTTGATGTTCATTTGGATCTCGGAACGGAGATCACCTTCTACCTTGAATTCAGCACCGATAATTTCACGGATTTTAGCAGCTTGGTCGTCAGACCACTCGCTAACCTTCAGGTCGCGATTGATACCTGCTTTATCCAATATCTTTGCTGAACTACTTCGACCTATACCATAGATATAAGTCAATGCGATTTCGCCACGCTTATTTTGGGGCAAATCTACTCCAACAATTCTTATTGCCATTGAATGTAATAAATTAATAAAACGTTTTTGCTATGAAAAGCATGCAAAGGTAACCATAAATTTATTCACAATCACCTTTTTACGATTCTTTAACTCAACCCTGACGCAGTTTAAACTTAGGGTTCTTTTTGTTAATAACGAACAGACGACCTTTTCTACGTACTATTTTACAGTCGGCTGTGCGCTTCTTTAAAGATGCTCTTGTCTTCATTTTAATTCTATTTATTTGTATCTGAAAACTATTCTGCCTTTTGTTAAGTCATAGGGGCTCATCTCAACTTTCACCTTATCGCCGGGAAGTATCTTGATGTAGTGCATTCTCATCTTGCCCGAAATATGGGCAGTAATATCAACACCATTTTCCAACTCAACACGAAACATTGCATTTGACAATGCTTCAACTATTGTTCCGTCCTGCTCTATTGCAGTTTGCTTTGCCATACTTATATTCTTTTTCTTTCTAAATGTTCAACTTCTTACTTATGAAGATAAAATGTTTCACTCGAATTGAGAATTGCTTTCAAAAAGATGGATGCGGTAACTACAACCCGGTGGCGATTAGTGTCTGAAAAATCCAAACACGTAATCAGCCACATGGATTTATTTCATCTTCTGCTCAAGGAAGTATATCAGTTCATCAAGAAAAAACTTAATAAGCAGCTACACCACCATTGCCTCGTGTGTGTCCGGCATTCAACAATCCATCATAGTGACGCATCATCAAATGCGACTCTATCTGCTGAAGTGTATCAATGACTACACCAACAAGGATGAGAAGGGAGGTACCGCCAAAGAACTGTCCGAAAGCATCTTGAACGTTTAACCAACCTACGAGAGCCGGCATAATAGCAATGAATGCTATGAAAAGCGATCCGGGGAAAGTGATACGCGACATAACGGTATCGATATAGTCTGCGGTGTCTTTTCCCGGCTTTACTCCCGGAATGAAGCCATTGTTGCGCTTCATGTCCTCTGCCATCTGTGTAGGATTAAGAGTAATAGCTGTATAGAAATAGGTAAATGCGATGACTAAAATCACATATATCACATTATACAGAACACTCTTGGTGTTCATCAATGATTGAAGAATCGGACTCGCATTATCGGTCGAATACTGCACAATTGCCAAAGGAATGAACATCAACGCTTGCGCGAAGATAATGGGCATAACGTTGGCAGCGAAGAGCTTCAAAGGAATATACTGGCGAGCTCCTCCATATTGCTTATTCCCGACAATGCGCTTGGCATATTGCACCGGAACTTTTCGAGTTGCCTGGGTGAGAAGAATTGCAGCGCACATTACGGCGTACAGGATGATAAGCTCAACGATGAACATTACCAAACCACCACTGGTGATTGCGGTGAAACGGCTGCTGACCTCCTGAATGAAAGCCTGGGGCAGACGTGCGATAATACCCACCATAATAATGAGCGAAATACCATTTCCCACACCCTTATCGGTGATACGCTCTCCCAACCAAAGGATGAACATGGAACCTGCTGCCAAAATAATGGAAGCAGAGAAAATGAAAGCCGTCCAGCTAACGCCTGATGCGAGAGCACCGGCAGCTTGGGTTTTCAAGTTGATGAGGTACGCAGGTGCCTGAAAGAATAAGATAATTATCGTCAAGACACGAGTGTACCAATTGATTTTCTTATGTCCACTTTCACCTTCACGCTGCATCTTTTGGAAATAAGGTACAGCGACGGCAAGGAGCTGCATTACAATGGAAGCTGAGATGTAAGGCATGATTCCCAATGCAAAAATGGAAGCATGGGAGAATGCACCACCGGAGAACATGTCCAACAGCGACATAAGACCGCCGGCTGTCTGCGACTGCAATTTTTCAAGTAACGCAGGGTTGATACCCGGGAGTACGATGAACGACCCAAAACGGTAAATTGCCGTAAAGAGGATGGTAATGAGAAGTCGCTGACGCAAATCCTCTACCTTCCAACAGTTCTTCAGTGTCTCAATAAACTTTTTCATTGATTTAGATTATAGTTGTGTTACCACCAACTGCCTGAATTGCTTCTTGGGCAGTTTTTGAGAATGCATTTGCCTCTACATCGATTTTTGCTGTCAATTTTCCCATTCCGAGAATCTTAACAAGTACATTGCCTTTGATTAAACCGGCTGACTTCAATTCTGCAAGTCCTATCTTCGTGAGGTTCTGCTGCTCAGCAAGTTTCTGAAGAGAAGACAAGTTTACAGCAAAGTATTCCTTACGATTGATATTCTTAAAGCCACCTTTAGGAACACGACGCTGAAGTGGCATTTGTCCACCTTCAAAACCAATCTTCTTCTTGTAACCGGAACGAGATTTGGCTCCTTTGTGTCCACGAGTAGAAGTACCGCCGAGACCAGAACCTGGTCCGCGACCAATGCGACGACGTGAATGAGTGGAACCCGATGCCGGTCTCAAATTATTTAATTTCATAATTACTTTTACCTTTTATAAGATGAATTAATCAATTATTGATACCAGATGATGAACCTTGTTAATCATTCCGCGGATACTTGGAGTATCTTCTACTTCAACAACCTGAGAAATCTTACGAAGCCCAAGAGCCAATAATGTGCTCTTCTGGTCTTTAGGAGCGTTGATACGGCTCTTTATTTGCTTAACCTTTATTGTTGCCATAATTTATTCTCCTTAATTAACCGTTAAATACTTTTTCCATCGAAATACCACGTTCACCTGCCACGGCGTACGCATCGCGCATCTGAGAAAGAGCTGCAATCGTTGCCTTAACGAGGTTGTGTGGGTTGGACGAACCTTTAGACTTTGCTATCACATCAGAGATGCCCGCACTCTCAAGAACGGCACGCATGGCACCACCGGCTTTTAGCCCGGTACCGGCTGCTGCCGGTTTAAGGAGTACCTGTGCCCCACCGTAACGAGTCTCTATCTCATGAGGAATAGTACCTTTTAACACGGGAACCTTCACAAGGTTTTTCTTGGCAGCATCAGTACCTTTCTGAATAGCTGCTGTTACCTCTCCGGCTTTACCAAGTCCCCATCCGATTACGCCTTTACCGTCACCTACAACGACGATAGCAGCGAACGTGAAAGTACGACCACCTTTTGTAACTTTCGTCACGCGGTTGATGGCAACCAAGCGGTCTTTCATTTCAACATCACTATTTACTTTTACTTTATTCATTGCCATAATCGTTTAGAATTTAAGTCCTCCCTCACGTGCTGCATCAGCCAAAGCCTGGACGCGACCATGATAAAGGTATCCATTACGGTCGAAAACAACCTTTTCAACACCTGCTGCTGTTGCTTTGTTCGCAACAAGAGCTCCTACTTTCTTAGCTTGCTCTATCTTAGCCATTTTCTCAAGACCAACCGAAGAAGCTGAAGCAAGAGTAGTGCCTGTCAGATCATTTATCACCTGTGCATATATCTGCTTGTTACTGCGGAAGACGCATAAACGTGGACGCTCTGCAGTTCCTTCCACATTCTTACGAATACGGAATTTTATCTTAAGTCTTCTTTGTTCTTTCTTTGTTGTCATAATCTCAATAAATTATTAAAGTTACTTAGCTGCAGCTGTCTTACCAGACTTTCTGCGAATAACCTCTCCCTTGAAGAGAATACCCTTGCCCTTATAAGGCTCCGGCATACGGAAAGAACGGATTTTAGCACAAATAAGACCTAACAACTGTTTATCAGCCGATTCGAGTTTTATGAGAGGGTTCTGATTTCTCTCACTCTTGGTTTCAACTTTGACTTCATTCGGTAGTTGAAGGAAGATGGGGTGAGTGTAACCAAGTGAAAATTCTATAAGATTTCCTTGATTAGAAACACGATAACCAACACCTATAAGCTCCAAAGTCTTTGTATAACCTTCGCTAACTCCAACTATCATATTGTTTACGAGTGAACGATACAAACCATGATAAGCCTGCTTCTGTTTGTAATTCTCAGGATGATTTTCATCAACCTCAAAACTTACCTGATTCTCATCGATGATAGTCTTAATGGAAGGATGTACAAATTGGCAGAGCTCACCTTTGGGGCCTTTTACCGTAACTACATTATCCTTGAGATTAACCGTAACGCCGGCAGGGATACTAATTGGTAATTTTCCGATTCTTGACATAATAATCCTCCCAATTAATAAATGTAGCAAAGAACTTCACCACCGATTTTCTCGGTAGCAGCCTCTTTGTTAGTCATTACACCTTTGGACGTAGAAATAATCGCTATTCCCAATCCGTTAATAACTCTCGGCATGTCTTTGTAGCCAGTGTACTGGCGAAGACCCGGTGTTGAAACGCGCTTCAAACTCTTGATGGCGTTTTTCTTTGTAACAGGGTCATACTTCAGCGCAACCTTAATGGTACCCTGAGGACCATCTTCAATGAACTTGTAGTTCAGAATGTAGCCCTTCTCAAAGAGAATCTTCGTAATAGATTTCTTCAAGTTCGACGCAGGAACCTCAACCACACGGTGATGAGCCATAATAGCGTTCCTAAGTCTTGTCAGATAATCTGCTATTGGATCTGTCATAAATATAAATGTTTAATTAATCGGGACTGCCCCGACAATATTAAAAAAAATCTTCATCTTCACTGCGTTATGTATTTAAGGACTCAAGCCTTAAACACATAACACAATAGATAAATTACCAGCTAGCTTTCTTTACTCCGGGGATTAGCCCTTGAGAAGCCATCTCACGGAACTGTATTCTGGAAAGACCGAACTGACGGATATATCCTTTCGGACGACCTGTAACTTTACAGCGATTGTGAAGACGGATAGGATTCGCATTCTTAGGAATTGCCTGAAGTTTACGAGCAGCCTCATATGCTTCAGCCGGATCGTTAGAAGTAGCGATAATCTTTTTTAGAGCCGCGCGTTTTTCAGCATAACGTGCAACGAGTTTAGCACGTTTGATTTCGCGAGCTTTCATTGATTCTTTTGCCATATCTCTTAATCGTTTTTAGCGTTCTTAAACGGTAGTCCGAAGCCTTTCAAGAGAGCATAACCTTCCTCGTCCGTTTTGGCGGTGGTTACGAAAGTTATGTTCATACCTTGAATACGATCTACCTGATCGATGTTAATTTCCGGGAAGATAATCTGCTCATTTACACCTAAGGTGTAGTTGCCACGACCATCAAATTTGCTCTCAATACCTTTAAAGTCGCGAATACGAGGTAAAGACACACGTACCAACTTTTCGAGGAATTCATACATTCGTTCCCTTCTCAAAGTTACCATAACACCAATTGGCATTTTCTTGCGTAGCTTGAAATTCGCAATATCTTTCTTTGAATAGGTAGCCACAGCTTTTTGACCAGCGATCTCGGAAATTTCATTGAGTGCCACCTCTATGATTTTCTTATCTTGAGTCGCATCACCCAAGCCTTGATTGATAACAATCTTCTTCAAGACAGGAATTTGCATGGCAGAAGTGTAGTTGAATTGCTTCTGCAATGCGGGAGCAATCTGCTCCTTATACGCTTTCTTTAACTGTGCTGTATTCATCATTTAATTTCCTCCCCTGACTTTTTAGCGATGCGCTTCACAGTTTTGCCTTCACGCTCGATTTTAATACGAGTTGGCTTACCGCTTTTAGGATCTATCAAACTTAAATTTGAAATATGAATAGGTGCCTCTTGCTTAACAATACCTCCCTGAGGACTTGCTGCAGAGGGTTTTGTGCTCTTGGACATCATATTGATTCCTTCAACAAGCACGCGTTGTTTGTCAACGAGTACTTTCAGCACTTTACCACTTTTACCCTTATCAGAGCCAGCAAGAACGATCACCTTATCGTCTTTCTTTATATGGAATTTTGCCATTTTATTATTCGATTTAAATAATTAAAGAACCTCAGGTGCCAAAGATACCACTTTCATGTTTACTGCACGAAGTTCACGAGCAACAGGACCGAAAATACGGCTGCCTCTCAATTCACCGGCGTTATTCAGTAAAACACAAGCATTATCGTCGAAACGAATATAGGAACCATCGGCACGACGAATTTCTTTTTTAGTACGTACTATCAAAGCTTTTGATATTGCACCCTTTTTAATTTCACTTGATGGGATGACGCTCTGTACAGCAACTACGATAACGTCACCAACACTTGCATAACGACGACGTGTACCACCAAGAACGCGGATACACTTAGCTTCACGAGCCCCGCTGTTATCACATACTGTAAGTTTTGATTCTGATTGTATCATAATTACTTAGCTTTTTCTACTATTTGAACTAATCTCCATCTCTTTGTTCTACTCAAAGGACGTGTTTCCATAATGAGAACGGTATCGCCCACGTTGGCTTCATTCTTCTCATCATGAACATGGTACTTTTTCGTTTTCTGAACAAATTTACCATATATAGGGTGTTTCTCCTTGAACTTAGCGGCAATAACGATGGTTTTATCCATTTTGTTGCTGATAACGACACCCTGTCTTACTTTTCTTAAATTTCTTGTTTCCATCTGGACCATTGTTATTTGTTAAGTTCTCTCTGACGAAGTTCTGTCTTCATACGCGCAATATCGCGACGAGTCGCCTTAATCTGTGATGGATTCTCAAGTGGAGTAATGTGGTGGTTCAGCTTCATTTTCGCAAGAGCTGCCTCCGCATTCTCGATTTTCTCAACCAAATCCTTGGTTTCGATTGATTTAACTTCTGCTGTCTTCATCTTTCTTAAGCGTTTTTATCGTAATCACGTCGTACAACGAACTTTGTCTTAACAGGAAGTTTCTGTGCGGCGAGACGTAAAGCCTCTTTTGCCACATCAAAACTAACCCCTTCCACTTCAAAGAGGATGCGTCCCGGTGTTACCGGTGCCACCCAACCTGCAGGATCACCTTTACCTTTACCCATACGCACATCGGCAGGTTTA
This sequence comes from Prevotella brunnea, assembly GCF_008016795.1. Lineage (GTDB taxonomy): Bacteria > Bacteroidota > Bacteroidia > Bacteroidales > Bacteroidaceae > Prevotella > Prevotella brunnea. The sequence goes on along the minus strand of NZ_SDIK01000022.1, from coordinate 25,776 downwards.
CGTGTAATAGGCTTATCCGGGAAAATACGAATCCAGACCTGACCTTGGCGGTTCATGTAGCGGTTTACGGCTACACGTGCTGCCTCAATCTGTCGGCTGTCAATCCATTTCGGTTCAAGTGTCTTGATACCAAAAGAACCAAAAGCCAATTGTGTACCTCTGTGAGCATTGCCTTTATTGCCACGCCCATCTTGAGGTCTCCTATATTTTACTCTTTTTGGCTGTAACATGATAGCTTCTACATTTAACGGTTATTGTTTCTTCTGCGATTACCGCGTCCGGAGCGACCTCCGGTGTTGGAACGATTGTTGCCCTTGTCTTGGGTAAAGGTCGGGGTAAGATCCACTTTCTTATACACCTCACCACGACAAATCCACACTTTGATACCTAAAAGTCCTACCTTTGTAAGAGCTTCGGTTTGGCAATAGTCGATATCGGCACGGAAAGTATGAAGAGGGGTTCGCCCTTCCTTGAACATTTCCTTGCGTGCCATTTCGGCACCGTTCAAACGACCTGTAATCTGCACTTTAATACCTTCAGCACCGGCACGCATAGTATTGGCTACAGCCATTTTAATGGCACGACGGTAAGCAATCTTACCTTCGATTTGGCGAGCGATATTGTTGCCAACAATGTTTGCATCCAGCTCAGGTTTTTTAACTTCAAAGATGTTAATTTGAATATCTTTCTTAAAAAGATTCTTCAATTCTTCTTTCAACTTGTCAACGTCCTGACCACCCTTACCAATGACGAGTCCGGGGCGGGCAGTGCAAATAGTGATGGTGACAAGTTTCAATGTGCGTTCGATGACAATACGAGAAACACTTGCTTTCTCCAAGCGTTTGTTCAAGTATGTACGGATTTTCTTATCTTCCAAGAGATTATCTCCGAAATCCTTGCCACCAAACCAATTTGATTCCCAACCGCGGATAATACCCAAGCGGTTGCTTATTGGATTAACTTTCTGTCCCATTCTACTATTTAATTATCATTGTTAGCGTCAGACTTTGAATCTACAAAGAGTGTGACGTGGTTAGAACGTTTACGAATTCTGTAGCCACGGCCCTGAGGTGCAGGACGCATGCGCTTCATTGTTACACCTTCATCAACGAAGATCTTAGAGATATAAAGTTCACCGTCTTCAGCTTTGCGGTCATTCTTATTCTCCCAATTAGCAATAGCTGAACGCAAAAGTTTCTCAACGTTCTGCGCAGCTGCCTTTTTAGAGAACCTAAGCACGCCAAGGGCACGATTCACCTCCATACCACGAACCATATCTACGACATAGCGCATTTTGCGGGGTGATGAAGGGCAGTCCTTGAGCTTTGCAAAATACTGGCTTCTTAAAGCTTCCTTGCGAGCCTCTGCCTTTATATGTTTTCTTGCTCCCATTATTATTTTATTTTTCTAAATGGTTTTGACCTGCTTACTTCTTATTATTACCGGAATGTCCACCAAAACGACGAGTAGGGCTGAACTCTCCGAGCTTATGTCCTACCATGTTCTCAGTAATGTAAACAGGGATAAATTTATTTCCGTTATGAACTGCAACAGTGTGTCCCACGAAATCCGGGGAAATCATTGATGCTCTGGCCCAAGTCTTAACGACACTTTTCTTACCACTCTCATTCATTGCGAGGATTTTTTTCTCGAGTGAAACGTTAATGTAAGGACCTTTTTTTAATGAACGACTCATAATTTACTCTTAATTACTTAATTACTTCTTGTTAGCTCTTTCAATAATATACTTGTTTGAAAGCTTCTTCGGTGCGCGTGTCTTCAGTCCCTTAGCATACAAGCCCTTGCGAGAACGTGGGTGTCCTCCGGACTGACGACCTTCACCACCACCCATCGGGTGATCAACAGGGTTCATAACAACACCACGGTTGTGTGGGCGACGACCTAACCAGCGAGAACGTCCGGCCTTACCAGACTGTTCGAGAGCATGGTCAGAATTACCAACACTTCCGATCGTAGCTTTACAAGTTGAAAGAATCTGACGTGTTTCGCCAGAGGGGAGCTTAATCACACAGTAACTGCCTTCACGAGAAGTAAGCTGAGCAAAGTTACCAGCCGAACGAACAAGCAATGCACCTTGTCCCGGTCGTAATTCAATGTTGTGAATTACGGTACCAACGGGAATGTTTGCCAATGGAAGTGAGTTTCCAACCTCAGGTGCGGCATCTGCGCCGGACATGAGACGTGCGCCCACTTGCAGTCCGTTTGGAGCAATAATGTAACGTTTTTCACCATCTGCATAGTATAACAAGGCAATTCGAGCAGAACGGTTAGGATCATACTCGATTGTCTTCACTACAGCTGGAACACCATCTTTCTCACGTTTGAAATCAATGAAACGGTACTTTCTTTTATGACCGCCACCCATGTAGCGAACCGTCATCTTACCGGTGTTGTTTCGACCGCCGGTAGAACGTTTACCGTAAACGAGAGACTTCTCTGGCACGGATGCAGTAATATCCTCGAACGTGCCAATAATCTTGTGTCTTTGTCCCGGGGTTACCGGTTTTAATTTACGTACTGCCATTTTCTATTTAAATATTGCTGTAAAAATCAATTGTATCGCCTTCTTTCAAAGTTACGATAGCCTTCTTGAATGCGTTCTTCTGACCTTTCACAAGTCCTGCCTTTGTATAACGTGCCTGACGTTTTCCGGCATAACGAATCGTATTCACATCAATCACTGTAACATTATACAGACTTTCAATTTCCTTCTTAATCTCAAGTTTGTTAGCTTCCGGTTTCACGATAAAGCCGTATTTCGGTTGAGCTATCTTGGTGTAGGTATAAACGGTTTTTTCCTTGTTTATACCTTCCGGATGGCGTCTATTCTTAACAACGTACTTGCGGATTTCAGCAGTTGCGTTATGGCGTTTGCCTGCCTTTTCGCTGGGAGCTGTAATCTTTTTGTCTTCGGAAGACTTGTCTGTAATTTTGGTCATCTTCTCGGTGACCACCGGTTTAATGATAAATCCCATAATTCTAACTGTCTCCTACTTTTACTTGGTTAAGATTTCATCAATCGTCTTCAAAGAATTTTCGGTTACAACAAGCACGTCAGCATTGAGAACATTATATGTATTCACCTGTGCTGCTGTTGTAACTTCGGCTTTCTTCAAATTACGAGCTGACAAATATACATTTTTTTCCGCATTCGGCAAAACGAGAAGTACTTTCTTACCGTCAATCTTAAGATTTTTAGCAATGTTTATAAAATCTTTAGTTTTCGGTGCGTCAAAGTTGAAATCTTCTACGATTACTATCGCGTCGTCTTTTGCCTTGTAAGACAGAGCTGACTTACGTGCGAGCACTTTCACCTTCTTGTTGAGCTTAAAGCTATAATCACGGGGTGTTGGTCCAAAAACACGTCCGCCACCAACAAGAACAGGCGAGTTGATATCACCACGACGAGCTCCGCCGCCACCTTTTTGGCGACCAAGTTTGCGTGTAGAACCGGCATGTTCGCTTCTTTCCTTTGACTTTGCTGTTCCCTGACGTTGTGCAGCGAGATATCGCTTTACGTCAAGATAGAGTACATGATCGTTTGGCTCAATTCCGAAGATATTCTCGTTAAGAGTAACCTTACGGCCGGTCTCCTGACCTTTGATATCTAATACGTTAATATCCATTACTTATTAATTATAAGGGTTGAACCATTGCATCCGGCAACACTTCCTTTCACGAGAAGAAGATTATGTTCCGGAATTACCTTTAACACTTGAAGGTTCTGAGTAGTAACTCTGTCGCCTCCCATTTGACCGCCCATGCGCATTCCTTTGAAGACCTTCGCAGGATACGAACAAGCACCGATAGCTCCCGGTTTACGAGCGCGGTCGTCCTGACCGTGAGTAGATTGACCTACACCACCGAATCCGTGGCGTTTTACAACGCCTTGGAAGCCTTTACCCTTAGACGTACCTACGACATCAACGTATTTCACATCGTTGAACAGTTCTACGGTAATCGTGTCACCGAGGTTGTACTCCTCATCAAATCTGAACTCGGCCAAGTGCTTTTTCGGTGTTGTGCCTGCCTTCTTGAAATGTCCCAACTGTGGCTTAGAGGTTCTTTTCTCCTTAGCCTCGCCGAAACCTAACTGAACAGCCTTGTAACCATCTTTTTCTTCTGTTTTGACTTGGGTTACAACACAAGGACCGGCTTCGATAACAGTGCACGGTACATTTTTACCGTCGGCACTGAAAACGGATGTCATTCCGATTTTCTTTCCTAATAATCCTGGCATTTCAATTAAATTTTAATTAAAAAACAATTTTGTTTACTTTACTGAATAAGTGCGATTACACTTTAATTTCAACTTCCACGCCGGAAGGCAATTCCAACTTCATCAATGCGTCAACCGTCTTGGGAGTTGAGCTATAGATGTCGATAAGACGCTTAAAGTTAGACAACTGAAACTGCTCACGTGATTTCTTGTTAACGAAAGTTGAGCGGTTTACCGTGTAAATGCGCTTGTGTGTTGGCAAAGGGATAGGTCCACTTACGATAGCACCTGTGGCTTTTACTGCCTTCACAATCTTTTCAGCTGACTTATCAACCAACTGGTGGTCGTAAGATTTCAGCTTGATACGAATTTTCTGACTCATATTTTAATTAAATTATTATTGATAACAAGTGGGCATACTTTCATAAGAGTCATTCGCTATGAAAGTATCGCCCTCTTTTAAATATTATTTCAATAAATCCGAATTTCCATTCAACTCTTCCAAGATGTCTTTCGCGAGGTTGTTGGAAACGGGCGAGTGATGGTCATACTCCATTGAAGAAGTGGCACGTCCCGAAGTAATTGTACGAAGAGCGGTTACATAACCGAACATCTCTGCCAAAGGAACCATGGCTTTCACTACGCGTGCTCCGCTTCGTGCCTCTTCCATGCCCTGTACGAGACCGCGACGTTTATTCAAGTCGCCAATGACATCACCCATGTTTTCTTCCGGAGTTACCACTTCCACTTTCATGATAGGTTCCATCAGCACCGGACCCGCCTGCGGACAGAGTTTCTTGAATGCCTGATGAGCTACCAACTCGAAAGATAACTGGTCGGAGTCAACCGGGTGGAAAGAACCATCAGTAAGTGTTACCTTCATACCTGTAAGTGGAAAACCTCCAAGAACGCCGTTGCTCAGACATTCCTTAAATCCTTTTTCCACTGAAGGGATGAATTCCTTGGGTACGTTACCACCTTTTACCACGTTGATAAACTGTAAATCACCTTCCTTGTAATCCTCGTCCTTGGGTTCAATCGTAACATCGATGCAAGCGAACTTACCACGACCACCCGATTGTTTCTTGTAGGTTTCACGACTTTGGGCAGCCTTAGTGATTGCCTCCTTGTAATTAACCTGTGGTTTACCTTGGTTGCACTCAACCTTGAATTCACGCTTCAAACGGTCAATAATGATATCCAAGTGCAACTCACCCATACCGGATATAATGGTCTGTCCGCTCTGTTCATCCGTACGTACGGTGAATGTTGGGTCTTCTTCAGCAAGTTTTTGCAGACCGGTATCCAATTTAGCAATATCTGCCTGACTCTTTGGTTCTACCGCAATAGAAATCACGGTATCAGGGAAAGTCATGGATTCCAAAACAATAGGGTGAGCCTCATCGCACAACGTATCACCGGTACGAATGTCCTTGAATCCAACGCCTGCACCAATATCACCTGCATCAATAGACTCCATGGCGATTTCCTTGTTGGAGTTCATCTGGAACAAGCGACTGATACGCTCTTTTTTTCCTGAACGAGGATTATATACATAAGAGCCTGCTTCCACCTTACCGGAATAAACGCGGAAGAACACCAAACGTCCCATGAACGGGTCAGTGGCAATCTTAAACGCGAGTGCCGCCGTAGGTTCGCTAACGCTTGCTTTTCTGTCTTCTTCCTCTTCGGTATCCGGGTTGGTACCCACGGTTACAACTGTGTCAAGCGGAGAAGGCAAGAATGCACAAACGTAATCCAACAATGTCTGCACTCCCTTATTCTTATAGGAAGAACCCAATAGCATTGGGCAACAATCCATGGAAATACAACCTTTACGAATGGCAGCGATGATTTTTTCCTCCGGAATGTCCTTACCCTCAAGGTAAAGTTCCATTACTTCGTCATCGTAGTTGGCAGCACCTTCGAGAAGTTTATCACGCCATTCTGCTGCTTCATCTGCCAATTCAGCGGGAATTTCTTCTACTTCATATTCAGCGCCCATTGTCTCATCATGCCAGAAAATAGCTTTCATCTTGATGAGATCTACAACGCCCTTAAAGTTTTCCTCAGCTCCAATAGGTATCTGAACGGCGATAGGATTAGCTCCCAAAATATCTTTCATTTGGCTGATTGTCTCGAAGAAGTCAGCTCCGGAGCGGTCCATCTTATTAACATATCCAACGCGAGGTACATTGTATTTATCTGCCTGACGCCATACGGTCTCTGACTGTGGTTGAACACCGTCAGCGGCAGAATAAGTAGCCACGGCACCATCGAGCACACGCAGTGAACGTTCCACCTCAGCGGTAAAATCCACGTGTCCCGGGGTATCAATCAAATTGATTTTGTAAGACTTTCCCTGATAATTCCAGTTACAGGTTGTAGCGGCCGATGTAATGGTGATACCGCGTTCCTGCTCCTGTGCCATCCAGTCCATTGTAGCTGCACCATCGTGTACTTCACCGATTTTGTGCGTCTTACCCGTATAGAACAAGATGCGTTCAGAGGTTGTCGTCTTACCGGCATCAATATGAGCCATGATACCGATGTTACGCGTTAAATGTAAATCCTGATTTGCCATTTTTTTTGCTTTATAGTTAAGTTTCGTCGTTTAGAATCTGAAGTGAGCGAAAGCACGGTTAGCCTCAGCCATGCGATGCATATCTTCCTTACGCTTGTAAGCACCTCCCTGACTGTTGGATGCATCCATAATCTCGGCAGCAAGTTTTTCAGCCATGCTCTTTCCACCGCGTTTGCGCGCAAAAGCAATCATGTTCTTCATTGACACACTTTCCTTGCGATCAGGACGAATCTCTGTCGGTACTTGGAATGTCGCACCACCAATTCGGCGACTCTTCACCTCTACTTGAGGCGTGATATTGTCGAGTGCCTGTTTCCAAATTTCAAGCGGAGACTTCTCTTGGTCTTTCATCTTTGTCGCTACAATGTCCAACGCGGCATAGAATATTTCGTATGAGGTATTCTTCTTACCATCATACATAAGATGATTAACAAATTTTGAGACCTTTTGGTCATTAAACTTTGGATCCGGTAAGATCACACGTTTCTTTGGTTTTGCTTTTCTCATTTTATATTAAAAACTTTTATTAGTCTGCGGAGGCTGTCGTCTTTTCCGTTCTTCAAAATCCACTCTTGGACTTTTACTCAACCTTGTGATTAACAATTCTCCAGCAAAACTTATTTTGACTTTTCTATTGTTTTCCTCTCATTTACCAACCTTCTCCGACTGTTAATTGAAAGGCTTTACAACCATTCAAGTTCCCTTCCCTGTAAAGGGAAAGAAACTCAAACGATTATTACTTCTTAGCTGCTTTTGGACGCTTTGCACCGTACTTTGAACGGCGCTGTGTGCGGTTTGCAACACCTGCGGTATCAAGCGTACCGCGAACGATGTGATAGCGTACACCAGGGAGATCCTTAACACGACCACCACGAACCAACACGATACTGTGTTCCTGTAAGTTATGACCTTCTCCCGGTATGTAGGAGTTGACTTCCTTTTGGTTTGTCAAACGAACACGGGCAACCTTACGCATTGCCGAATTAGGCTTTTTAGGTGTTGTAGTATAAACACGAACACAGACTCCACGACGCTGAGGACAATTATCCAAAGCCGGAGACTTGCTCTTTTCTACAATCACTTTTCTGCCATTTTTTACCAATTGTGAAATAGTAGGCATAATTGAATTTATTATATATTATTATTTTGTTTGTTATCAACCTGTTAAAACGCCAATGCACACCTTAATATATATGAAGACACGCATAGAGGTGTTTCGGGGTGCAAAGGTACAAACTTTCTGTTAAAAGACCTAAGAATAAGAAAAAGAATAACTTAGCTCATTTATATAATTAACAATAAATAACTTTTGTATCGTTATTTAACATTCGTCTCGTCATCCATCCGTTTAAAATTTCCAAACATCGTTGCAACTCATTCCCTTATCGCAGGCTTCTTGCGAAACAGCTGCCATCCCAATCCTCACATTATAAATGCAATATTGCACGTAAAAAATCATGTTTTTAACCCATAGTGTCCTAAATATTTTCATTCTATCAGTACAAAGCTTAACTTTCACGTTCCGAAAGCTGACCTTTTGCAATGCAATAGGTCATGAATTGAAGTGCAAAAGCTCACCTTTTAGATCATAATCAATATCACATTGATTATCAGAAGGTTACGAAATGCTATCCGAATGTTGTTTTTGTCATATTATTTCGCAGCGATGGTCGGGTCGCTTTTTTCGGTAACAAGAATCTGTTTTCCACCGTCTAAACATGAATTGAAAACATGAGGAGCCGGGTGCTGTTCGGCATTGGAGCACGACACGTCAAGTCGCATGATCGGATGCAACGCATCGTGAGTTCTCTAAAAATATTTAGGACACCATGGATAAAAACGAGCAAACAGACCATCCCCAAAAATAAACAGGGGCAATCTGATTAGTTTGGCTTTTTCCATTATTACGCCTCGCCCTTGTTTACACCGAAGGGGGCTATTGTGCGTGGTTGTTGGTTAGGGATATTTATTTTACCAAATTCCGCTTCGTATCTGATGATATTCTCCTGTAACGCGCCCAACAAGCGTTTAGCGTGTTCGGGGGCCATCACCACCCTACTGGAAACAGAAGCCTTGGGTATGCCCGGAAGCATGGTTACGAAATCTATCACAAATTCCGAACTGGAATGGGAAATGATTTGAAAATTGGTATAAACACCTTTTGCCAATTCGGGACTTAAATCTATTTGCAACTGCTGACCTTGTGGTTTTTGATTGTTATTTTCCATTTCTTCTTTTGATTATTGATTTAACTGATGCAAAGTTAATGTAAATAAGGGAAAGCAACAAGAAAACATCATCATCTTTTTCCACGTAAAAGATCATAAGCCAACAACAAGACGTAGAAAATGAAAGGAAATGATTAAAGTGTGCTTACTTGGACGCAAGTAAAAAAAACGTGTATCTCTGTACAATGTTCGCACGCAAGAAAATCAACCTCCCGGGCACTGTCAATATCACGGTTGTGAACAAAGCGCATAACAATTCGCAGATTACCTTTTGCAATGTTCCATTAAAAAAACGGTTACACGTCCATTCCCAATGCGAATATAGAGTTACGCCTCATTCCGAAAAAGGATTGAAAAAAAGAGGACATACCATAGGCATGTCCTCTTTTTATTCAAAAGTATAGAGATTTATTCCTCTTCGACTTCGTTACCATCTTGATCGGTGAAGTCGAGAACGTTCTTTTTATTGGCCTCCATACGCACATGATCTTCTTTTGAGCCGACAACGAGTCGTTGCCACTGACGAAGTCCGGTTCCCGCAGGAATAAGATGACCACAGATTACATTTTCCTTCATACCATCCAATGTATCGCTCTTAGCCCGGATAGCGGCTTCGTTGAGCACCTTGGTTGTCTCTTGGAAGGAAGCGGCACTCATGAAGCTCTTCGTACCCAAAGCGGCACGAGTGATACCCTGCAGCATCTGGGTGGCTGTGGCTTGAACGGCATCGCGCACTTGAACCAACTTGAGGTCGCGACGCTTCAGGCTGGAATTCTCATCGCGGAGTTTGCGAACGGATAGGATTTGTCCCTTGTAACAATTTTCCGAGTCGCCGGCATCGATAACCACTTTCTTGCCCCATATTCTATCGTTCTCTTCGGAGAAGTCGAGCTTATCAACCAACTCTTGTTCAAGGAACGTGGTATCGCCCGGGTCTTCTATGCGAACTTTACGCATCATCTGACGCACGATAATCTCAAAGTGTTTGTCGTTTATCTTCACACCCTGCAAACGATACACGTCCTGAACCTCATTAACGATGTATTCCTGTACGGCGGTAGGACCTTTGATAGAAAGAATGTCTGCCGGTGTAATGACACCATCTGAAAGTGGGGTTCCGGCACGAACGGCATCATGTTCCTGAACAAGTATCTGTTTGGACAGACTTACGAGGTACTTGCGTTGTTCACCGGTTTTTGAAGTGATAATTATCTCACGATTACCACGCTTCACTTTACCCATTGCCACCTCACCATCGATTTCTGAAACCACGGCAGGATTGGATGGATTACGCGCTTCGAAGAGTTCGGTAACACGTGGAAGACCACCGGTGATATCGCCTGCGCCTCCAACAGAACGCGGTATCTTTACAAGCGTTGTTCCGGTCTTGATTTCAGCACCATCGCGCACAATCTGCTCAAGGTGTCCGCCCACCGGAAGGTTATAAGTTCCGAGAATATCCTTATCCTCATAAACGCCATTAGCACCTTTCTTCGCGCCTTTCTTAACGACATCCACAGTGGGCACTTTACCCTTGTCGCGAGATTCGGTGATGATGCGTTCGGTCAAGCCGGTAGCATCATCGGTTTCCGCCTTGTAGGTAAGACCTTCAGCGACATCGTGAAGCCGAAGCACACCTGCATATTCACTGACGATAACGGCATTGAACGGATCCCACTTACAGATAAGATCACCCTTCTTCACCTTATCACCATTCTTGAAATAGAGTGTGCTACCATAAGGAACGCTCTCCGTCAAAAGCACAATACCGGTATTCTGATCAATGAACCTAATTTCAGCCAAGCGGCTTACTACCTTTTGGCAGGCTTTATCCTCATCGTCAACAAAAGGAACGGTGCGAAGTTCATCAAACTCCACTTTGGCATCATTCTTTGAGGTGATGGTAGCGTTCGCTGCGGCGTTTCCGGCTACACCTCCGGCGTGGAAAGTACGAAGCGTCAGCTGTGTTCCGGGCTCACCAATAGCTTGTGCGGCAATAACTCCGACTGCTTCGCCCAAGTGTACCATGCGCGCAGAAGCAAGGTTGCGACCATAACACTTTTGACATACTCCGCGCTTACTCTCACAAGTAAGAACAGAACGAATCTCCACCATCTCCAACGGAGACTCGTCTATCATCTTGGCTTTCTCTTCCGTAATCTCCTCACCCGATGCAACAATGAGTTCTCCCGTGGTAGGATGGATGACATCGTGAACGGAGACACGCCCCAAAATGCGCTCAAAAAGAGAAGCAATGACCTCATCGCCGTTCTTCAATGCCCGACATTCCAAACCGCGAAGTGAACCGCAATCTTCTTCAGTGATAATCACATCGTGAGAAACATCCACCAAACGACGCGTCAAGTATCCTGCATCGGCTGTCTTCATAGCCGTATCGGCAAGACCTTTACGAGCACCATGCGAGGAGATGAAGTATTCAAGCACCGACATACCTTCCTTAAAGTTTGAAAGGATAGGGTTCTCAATGATCTGTGCTCCTTCGGCACCTGCCTTCTGTGGCTTTGCCATCAAGCCTCGCATACCTGCCAGCTGCGCAATCTGGTCGGCAGAACCACGAGCTCCCGAATCAAGCATCATATAGACAGCGTTGAAGCCTTGATCGTCCTCAACCATGTGTTTCATAACGCTCTGTTTCAGTTTGTTGTTCACGTGTGTCCACGCATCAATCACCTGATTGTAACGTTCTTTATCGGTGATGAAGCCCATTTCATAATTCGCCTTCACCTGATCGACTTCTGCCTGCCCTTTACCGACAATATCGACTTTTTCTTCGGGCACGATAATATCTCCCAAGTTGAAAGATAAACCGGCGGTATAAGCCATGCGATAACCCAAGTTCTTGATACCATCGAGGAAAGCACACGCACGCGCCATACCAACGGCTTTAATCACCTCGGCAATGAGACCGCGAAGTGATTTCTTGGAAATGATATCGTTAAAGTAGCCTACCTCTGTCGGGATAATCTGATTAACTATCACACGACCGATGGAGGTTTCAACCATATGTTTTTGAAGTTTTCCATCAATAAGGTCGTCAACGACAACCTTTACTTTTGCGTGCAAATCGCAACGACCTTCGTTATGAGCGATTATCGCCTCTTCAGAGCCATAGAAGCATAAGCCTTCACCCTGTGCACCCGGACGGAACTTGGTGATATAATACAGACCCAGCACCATATCTTGGGATGGGACGGTAATAGGTGCACCATTGGCAGGATTCAAAATATTATGACTCTGGAGCATCAAGACTTGCGCCTCAAGGATTGCTTCGTTACTTAAAGGAAGGTGTACTGCCATTTGGTCGCCATCAAAATCGGCATTGAATGCCGTACAAGCCAATGGATGAAGCTGTATGGCTTTTCCCTCTATCAGCTTAGGCTGGAAAGCTTGAATACCCAAGCGGTGGAGCGTAGGAGCACGGTTCAAGAGTACGGGATGTCCCTTCATAACGTTTTCCAAGATGTCCCAAATAACCGGTTCGCGACGATCTACAATTTTCTTAGCACTCTTCACGGTCTTCACGATACCTCGCTCGATGAGTTTACGAATAATAAACGGCTTGTAAAGTTCTGCCGCCATGAGTTTGGGAAGACCACATTCGCCCATCTTCAATTCCGGCCCAACAACGATAACCGAACGAGCCGAATAATCCACACGCTTACCAAGGAGGTTCTGACGGAAACGTCCTTGCTTACCTTTTAGTGAATCGGAAAGCGACTTCAATGGGCGATTGCTCTCGCTCTTTACGGCTGACGATTTGCGACTATTGTCGAACAAAGAATCGACGGCTTCTTGAAGCATACGCTTTTCGTTGCGAAGAATTACTTCGGGAGCCTTAATCTCAATCAGGCGTTTCAAACGATTGTTACGAATGATAACCCTTCGATAGAGATCGTTCAAGTCGGATGTGGCAAAACGCCCACCATCCAACGGAACCAAAGGACGCAGTTCGGGGGGTGTTACGGGGATAATCTTCATTATCATCCATTCCGGACGATTAATTCCTTCCGATTGACGGAAAGCTTCCACCACTTGCAAACGTTTCAGAGCCTCTGTCTTGCGCTGCTGACTGGAATCCGTAGTGGCACGGTCGCGAAGTTCACCGGCAAGATGATCCAAATCTATCCCAACCAAAAGGTCATAAACAGCCTCTGCGCCCATTTTCGCAATGAATTTCTTGGGATCGGAATTATCCAATCGCTCATTCCCCTCGGGTAGTCTGTTGTCAAGAATGTCCAAATATTCCTCTTCGGAGATAAGATCGAATTTATGAGATCCGTTCAGTTCTTCGTCCGTATCGGCATTTTTCATTCCTTCAACGACACCGGGTTGGATGACGATATATTTCTCATAATAGATTACCGAATCCAATTTCTTGGTGGGAAGTCCCAACAGATAGCCAATCTTGTTAGGAAGGCTTCTAAAGTACCAGATATGAGCAACGGGAACAACCAGTTCGATATGACCGGCACGCTCACGTCTAACCTTCTTTTCTGTTACCTCTACGCCACAACGATCGCAGACAATTCCCTTGTATCGGATACGCTTATATTTACCGCAACCACACTCGTAATCCTTTGTCGGACCAAATATTCGCTCACAAAACAAACCATCGCGTTCCGGTTTATAGGTACGATAATTTATTGTTTCAGGCTTAGTTACCTCACCATAGGAATTCTCAAGAACTTCCTCAGGAGAAGCAAGTCCTATTGTAATTTTGTTGAAATTACTCTTAACCTTATTATCTTTCTTAAAAGCCATTATTCTTCAATTTTTGAGGTGTTCGTATTAGTCAAGTTTAACACTCAAGCCCAAACCGCGGAGTTCATGTAATAACACGTTAAGCGATTCCGGAATACCCGGCGTAGGCATGGGCTCGCCCTTGACAATTGCTTCATAAGCCTTGGAACGTCCAACAACGTCATCCGACTTAATGGTAAGAATCTCTTGAAGGATATGCGATGCGCCAAATGCCTCGATCGCCCAAACCTCCATTTCTCCAAAACGCTGACCACCAAACTGTGCTTTACCTCCAAGAGGTTGTTGCGTTATAAGAGAATACGGACCAATACTGCGTGCGTGCATCTTGTCTTCTACCATATGACCGAGCTTTAAGAAGTAGGTCATGCCTACTGTTGCCGGCTGGTCGAAACGTTCTCCGGTTTCACCATCATAAATATAAGTGGAACAGAGGTTTGGCAAGCCTGCCTTATCCGTCCATTCTTTCAACTCTTCCAATTTAGCTCCATCAAAGATTGGAGTAGCAAACTTTATTCCCAACTTACTCCCGGCTGCGCCAAGGATAGCCTCAAAAATCTGTCCGAGGTTCATACGCGATGGCACACCCATTGGGTTCAAGACCAAATCTACCGGACGACCATCTTCCAAGAAAGGCATATCCTCCACACGAACCACTTTAGAAACGATACCTTTATTTCCATGACGACCCGCAAGTTTATCACCAACTTGAATCTTACGTTTTTTCGCGATATATACCTTCGCCATCTGCAACACTCCCGACGGTAGTTCATCGCCAATGGTGATGGAGAATTTCTTACGTTTCAATTCCGCGTCCATCTGCTTGAACTTGCGGATGTAATTCATGATGACTTGCTGAATCAAAGAATTGGTATGTTCGTCATCCGTCCATCCATTAGATTGAATGCCTTCATAATCAAGGTTCATCAACATCGCGATGGTGAATTTACTGCCCTTCGTAATAATTTCAGCATTGGAATAATCCTTTATTCCTGCCGACACCTTATCCTTGGTAAGTAGGACAAGCTTATCTACCAGCAACTCCTTTAGGTCTTTATTCTTTGCTTCTTGCTCTTCGTCAAGTTTTTTAAGTGTTTCTTTATCTCGGCGTTTGCTTTCACGAGTCTTTACGGCACGAGCGAAGAGTTTCTTATCAATGACCACACCGCTCAAAGACGGATTGGCTTTTAACGAAGAATCCTTAACATCCCCCGCCTTATCCCCAAAGATGGCTCTTAGCAGTTTTTCTTCCGGCGAAGGATCGCTCTCTCCCTTTGGTGATATCTTACCAATCATGATATCACCCGGTTCTACGCGTGCACCAACCCGAATGACACCGTTCTCATCAAGGTCCTTTGTGGCTTCTTCACTTACATTGGGTATATCGGAAGTGAACTCCTCTACACCGCGTTTTGTTTCTCGAACCTCCAGGGAATATTCATCCACATGGACTGAAGTCAGTACATCCTCACGAACCATCCTCTCTGAGATTACCACAGCGTCCTCGTAGTTGTAACCTTTCCATGGCATATAGGCAACAAGCAGATTTCTACCTAATGCTAACTCGCCGTTTTCCGTTGCGTAACCTTCCGTCAGGATGTCGCCCTTCTTCACGCGCTGACCTTTATCGCAGATGGGACGAAGATCGACAACCATGTTTTGGTTCGTCCTTCTGAATTTAGGAATACGATATTCCTTTAATGCCGGCTCAAAACTTACGAATTCTTCTTCTTCGGTACGGTCGTAAAGAATACGAATGGTAGTGGCATCAACATATTCTATCACGCCATCTCCCTCTGCCGTAATCATGGTACGAGAATCCTCGCATACCTGTCGTTCCAATCCTGTTCCAACGATTGGAGCATCATTGTGCAACAAAGGTACAGCCTGACGCATCATGTTACAGCCCATGAGAGCACGGTGACCATCATCATGTTCCAAGAAAGGAATCAATCCTGCCGAAACGGAAGCGATCTGCTGAGGAGATACATCCATCAGCGACACCTCGTGAGGTTCAACTACGGGATAGTCGGCATCCTGACGACATTTCACATAACTACGAATAAATGTACCATCAGGATTCAAAGGAGCATTGCCCTGTCCTACAGGCAAATCCTCCTCTTCTTCAGCTGTCATATAAACAACATGGTCGTTGTCAAGATCAACCTTTGAATCCGTTACTTTTCTATAGGGTGTTACAATAAAGCCAAGTTCATTTATTTTCGCATAAAGGCAAAGAGAGGAAATCAAACCAATGTTAGGTCCTTCAGGAGATTCAATCGGGCAAAGACGACCATAATGCGTATAATGCACATCACGTACCTCAAAACCGGCACGTTCACGAGAAAGACCACCGGGACCCAATGCAGAGAGGCGACGTTTATGTGTTACTTCAGCCAAAGGATTGGTCTGGTCCATGAACTGACTCAGCGGATTGGTTCCAAAGAATGAATTGATAACGCTGGATATGGTCTTGGCATTAATCAAGTCGGTTGGCTGGAACACTTCGTTATCGCGAACATTCATGCGCTCACGAATGGTTCTACTCATACGAGCCAAACCAATAGAGAATTGGTTTGCCAACTGCTCACCCACGGTACGTACGCGCCGATTCGACAAGTGGTCGATATCGTCAACCGTAGCGTTTGAATTGACAAGATTGATGAGATATTTGATAATCTCAATGATATCATCTTTGGTCAAGACACGTACATCCATGTCTGTGTCAAGCCCCAACTTCCTGTTAATGCGATAACGCCCAACTTCACCTAAATCATAACGTTTGTCGGAGAAGAAGAGGTTTTGGAAGACTTCCCGTGCACTGGCATCATCAACAGCATCAGCATTTCTCAACTGACGGTAGATGTAATTAACAGCCTCTATCTCAGAGTGGCTTGGATCTTTAGCGAGTGTATTGAAAATGATGGAATACATATTCGCAATTTCCTCGTCTTTGTGCAAAAGAATGGAAGATACTCCACTCTCAAGTATTTCCCCAATGTTCTCCTCGCTGATTTCAGACTCACGTTCCACAACGACTTCGTTTCTTTCGATGGACACCACTTCACCCGTATCTTCATCAACGAAATCCTCGTTCCAACTTTTCATTACATTGCCGGCAAGCTTTCTTCCGATAGCCGCCTTCATATTCTTCTTATTGACCTTAACTTCCTCGCAAAGGTCAAAAATCTGAAGAATGTCTTTATCGCTTTCAAAACCAATCGCACGGAGCATTGTTGTAACAGGTAGCTTCTTCTTACGATCGATGTACGCATACATGACATTGTTAATATCCGTAGCAAACTCTATCCAAGACCCTTTGAACGGAATGATACGAGCACTATAAAGTAAAGTACCATTGGCATGTACGCCTTGTCCAAAGAATACCCCCGGAGAGCGATGAAGTTGGGAAACAACAACTCGTTCAGCACCGTTAATTACGAAAGTGCCATTAGTGGTCATATAGGGAATAGTACCTAAGAACACGTCCTGTATAAAGGTTCCGAAATCCTCATGATCCGGGTCCGTACAATACAATTTCATCTTAGCCTTCAAGGGGACGCTGTAAGTCAGTCCACGTTCAAGGCATTCCTCAATGGTATAGCGAGGCGGATCAATATAATAATCCAAGAATTCAAGAACAAAATTGTTACGTGTATCGGTAATGGGAAAATTCTCTACAAATACCTTATAGAGACCGTCATTCTTACGTTCCTCCGGTGGAGTATCCAATTGCAAGAAATCGCGGAACGACTTCAATTGCAAATCAAGAAAATCCGGATAAGGATACGGATTCTGAACACTGGCGAAGTTTATTCTGGGTTTATTCTCTGTTGCCATAAATTAAAATTGAAAATAAAGTGTAACTTGAAATACACCTATCGGATTAAATCCGAATAATTGTCGAAAGACACAAAAAGGTTAGGACCTGCCTACTTAGCAAATCCTAACCGAATTTCTATACATTGCGCATAACGTTAGTCAATGACAACGCCATGAACAACATCTGCTATGAGAATTACTTCAATTCTACCTTAGCACCTTCTGCCTCGATAGCTTTCTTCAAGTTCTCAGCTTCGTCCTTAGACAAGCCTTCCTTCAATGTAGAAGGAGCACCATCAACGAGGTCTTTCGCCTCTTTCAAGCCGAGACCGCAAGCCTCTTTAACAGCCTTAACTACCTTCAGTTTGCTTGCACCTGCTTCAGTGAGAACAACGTCAAACTCTGTCTTCTCAGCAGCAGCATCAGCGGCACCGGCTGCACCGGCTGCGGGACCAGCAACTGCAACAGCTGCAGCAGCAGGCTCGATACCATACTCGTCCTTCAGGACTGTTGCCAACTCATTTACTTCTTTAACAGTAAGATTTACTAACTCTTCTGCAATAGCTTTTACGTCTGCCATTTTTATTCTAAATTTTAATTTTTATCTTTAAAAAACTGTAACTAATGACTTTATTAAGATTATTCCGGACGCTCGCCTAAAGTCTTAAGCACACCATGAATGGTGGTTGCGCCTGATTGTAGAGCTGAAAGAACGTTCTTCGCAGGAGATTGCAGCAATGCCACAACGTCGCCAATGAGTTCATTCTTGCTCTTGAGAGCTGCAAGTTCTTCGAGCTTATCTGCCCCCACAAAGATTGTCTCTTCAGCATAAGCTGCCTTTAGAGCTGGAATTCCTTCCTTCTTATAATCTTTTAGGAGTTTTGCGGGAACATTTGCTGTTTGTGCAAACATCACAGCAGTGTTACCTGTCAAAGAACCATACAGAGGTTCATAATCAACATCCGAAGCCTCAAATGCCTTGTGAAGAAGTTTGTTCTTCACAACAACCATTTTTATCTCACTCTTGAAGCACTTTCGACGGAGAGCACTGGTAGCCTCAGCATTTAACCCTGTAACATCTACAAGATAAAAATGAGGATATTCTTTCAGCTTCTCACCGAGTTCAGTGATAATCGTATCTTTTACTTCTTTTTTCATCTTACAAAACTTTTAGAGTTACTCAGCTGATTTAGGATCAATCTTGATACCCTTACTCATTGTGCTTGAAATAAAGATACTCTTAATATATGTACCTTTAGCAGCAGCAGGCTTCAACTTGATAACGGTTGAAATAAATTCTTTCGCGTTACCATAAATCTGTTCAGGTGTCATGCTAACCTTACCAATTGATGTGTGGATAATTCCCGCCTTATCAACCTTGAAGTCAATTTTACCTGATTTAACATCCTTAACTGCTTTAGCAACATCCATAGTCACAGTACCGCTCTTCGGGTTAGGCATCAAACCGCGAGGTCCGAGCACACGTCCTAAAGGACCTACCTTACCCATGCAAGACGGCATCGTAATGATAACATCAACATCTGTCCATCCGCCCTTGATCTTGTCAATATATTCATCAAGACCAACATAATCAGCACCGGCTTCCTTAGCGGCAGCCTCCTGATCAGGAGTACAGAGACAGAGCACACGCGTTACTTTTCCCGTTCCGTTAGGCAATGTTACCACGCCGCGAACCATTTGGTTAGCTTTGCGAGGATCCACGCCAAGACGGATATCAATATCGAGAGAAGCATCAAACTTAGTAGTGGTAATTTCTTTTACCAATTTTGAAGCCTCTTCCAAAGTGTATGCCTTCCCTGTTTCAACCTTCTCAGCTACTGATTTCTGATTTTTTGTCAGTTTACTCATTTCTACTTTTGAAGTTTAAAATTATTTACCAGGGAAGTCACCTTTTACAGTGATACCCATACTACGTGCAGTACCGGCTACAAGTTTCATAGCACTCTCAACCGTAAAGCAGTTGAGGTCTGTCATCTTGTCCTCTGCAATCGCTCTGACCTGATCCCAGGTTACGGAAGCGACTTTCTTGCGGTTAGGCTCGCCTGATCCGCTCTTAATCTTTGCTGCCTCGCGCAACTGAACCGCTGCGGGAGGAGTCTTGATTATAAAGCTGAAAGACTTATCGGTGTAGTAAGTGATGACAACTGGTAGTACTTTTCCAGCTTTATCCTGGGTACGGGCGTTGAACTCCTTGCAAAATCCCATGATATTAATACCCTTGGAACCCAGTGCAGGTCCTACGGGAGGGGAAGGATTTGCAGCGCCACCTTTAATCTGTAATTTGATTAATCCAGCAACTTCTTTAGCCATTTCTTTTGTTAATATTTAAAATTGATTACTATAAAAGAAGAGGTATTCGTAACAATACTTTAATCTTCTTTTCCGACTTGCATAAAACTCAGCTCCAAAGGATTCTGACGTCCGAAAATCATCACCATCACCTTCAGCTTATGTTTCTCATTGTTCACTTCTTCAATGATACCATGGAAACCACTGAAAGGTCCGTCGGTAACTTTCACAGATTCGCCTACTTCGTATGGGATGTTCTGAATATCTTCCAATTCGGATTCTTCCACATTACCCAGCAAGCGATTAACCTCGGACTGACGAACGGGAGTAGGTTCGGACATTCCACCCAAGAATCCAAGTACATTAGGCATATACCGGAGTTTGGAAGCAACTTCCGAATTCATAATGGCTTGAACAAGCACATAGCCGGGAAGACTTAACTTCTCGGAAACTACACGTTTGCCATTGCGCATGGTTGCGTGTGTCTCGGTGGGCAATAAAACCTCTGAGACATACTGCGCAAGTTTGCTGTTCTGTCGCAACTCAGCATCGATGTATTCTTTCACCTTTGCTTCCTTGCCACTAACAGCACGAAGAACATACCATTTCTTTTCTGTTTCAGCCATTTTTCCTAAACTTTTAACCCGGATAGACAAAATCCATCACATGCTGTGATATAAAATCAAAAACGAACACAATCAAAGCAATGACAAGGGAAGCAGATAATACAACCATTGCAGTGTGTGTAAGTTCAGCAGGTGTAGGCCATGTGGTCTTATGCGCAAGTTCGTCGTAGCAAGTCTTGCAGTAATTTACTATCTTCTTAAACATATTATCTTTCTTTAGCACGGGTTGAAGGACTCGAACCCTCGACACCTGGTTTTGGAGACCAGTGCTCTACCAACTGAGCTAAACCCGTATATAGAGTTTCCATATTTTGGAAACTCTATATATGATGTATGTGATTAGTCTTCGTAAACTTCAGTGATCTGACCGGAACCTACCGTACGACCACCCTCACGAATAGCGAAACGCAGACCTGTGTTCAAGGCAACAGCATAGATAAGCTCAACCTTGATTTCAACGTTATCACCCGGCATAACCATTTCAACGCCTTCCGGTAATGTAATTTCACCGGTGCAATCCATGGTACGGAGATAGAATTGAGGACGATACTTGTTACCGAATGGTGTGTGGCGACCACCCTCTTCTTTCTTCAAGATATAAACAGATGCCTTGAATTTCTTGAAAGGCTTAATCTGACCCGGATGGCAAAGAACCATACCACGTTTGATTTCTTCTTTGTCAATACCACGGAGAAGCAAACCTACGTTATCTCCTGCCTGACCTTCGTCCAAAATCTTACGGAACATCTCAACGCCGGTTACAGTGGATTTCTTATCTTCGCCGAGACCGAGCAATTCTACTTCATCACCTACGTGGATAACACCTGTTTCAATACGACCTGTAGCAACAGTACCACGACCCGTGATAGAGAATACGTCTTCAATAGGCATCAAGAACGGTTTGTCAGTAGCACGAGGAGGTTCTTGAATCCACTCATCAACGGTATTCATAAGTTCCATGATCTTATCTGTCCATTTCTCAACGCCATTCAAAGCACCAAGAGCGGAACCGCGAATGATAGGAGTATCTTCCTCGAACTCATACTGGTCAAGAATTTCACGAACTTCCATTTCAACGAGCTCGAGCATTTCCTCATCCTCAACCATATCGCATTTGTTCAAGAACACAACCAAACGAGGTACGTTCACCTGACGAGCGAGCAGAACGTGCTCACGAGTTTGAGGCATAGGACCGTCGGTAGCAGCTACTACAAGAATGGCACCATCCATCTGAGCAGCACCAGTAACCATGTTCTTTACATAGTCGGCGTGTCCCGGACAATCTACGTGCGCGTAGTGACGCTTTTCCGTTTCGTACTCAATGTGTGAAGAGTTGATGGTAATACCACGCTCTTTTTCTTCAGGAGCGTTATCAATCTGATCGAAAGACTTAGCATCTTCACCACCAAATCCCTTATCGTGAAGAGTCTTAGAGATGGCAGCTGTCAAAGTAGTCTTACCGTGGTCAACGTGACCAATTGTACCAATATTAACGTGCGGTTTGGTACGCTGAAATGTCTCTTTTGCCATAGCTTTTTATTTTATTTATATAAATGAATTATCTTTGTTTTTCTCTATCTTTTACTAAGATAAGATTGTAGAGCTGTAACTGAGAGTTGAACTCAGGACCTCTTCCTTACCAAGGAAGTGCTCTACCACTGAGCTATTACAGCAAAACCGTGAGCGGAAAACGGGGCTCAAACCCGCGACCCCCAGCTTGGAAGGCTAGTGCTCTATCAACTGAGCTATTTCCGCATGTTTATCTAAACTATCTCTTGCCCATATTGGGAGTCGAAGGTTAGATGTTTCTTTTATCGAGTGGGTAGTGATGGATTCGAACCACCGAAGCAAGAAGCAGCAGATTTACAGTCTGCCCCATTTGGCCACTCTGGAAACTACCCTTATCATCTATATTGTTTTCTCGTAGTGGAGCCTCTTGTCGGATTCGAACCAACGACCCCGAGATTACAAATCACGTGCTCTGGCCAACTGAGCTAAAGAGGCAATTGCAGCCGCTCGGCCACTTGCGTTTCCACTTGTCGTAAAACGGCTGCAAAGGTAATGCTTTATTTTTTATCCTCCAAGAAAAAAGGATTTTTTTTAATAATTTCTTTGTTTTTCTTTTACCTTGGTAAGTTGTACCTTCATTGCGTCCAAGCATAAATCAACGCCTTCCTCGAACGTATCGCAGGTCTTTTCCACATATAAGTGGCTTCCCGGAGCTGTTACCGTAAGGCTGGTTGTTTTATTTAATGCTGTCGCAGGTTTCTCTACCTTTAATTGCACCTCAACTTTCTGAATTTCCTCGTAAGTTCTTTCTAACTTCTCTACCTTTTTAATAATAAAGGCTTCCAACTTCTCGGTAGTGTCAAAACGAATTGCTTGAATTTTAATTTCCATATTTGCCTCCTTTTTTTGAAAGGTTAAGCCCGTGGGTGGGCATGTTTATAGACTTCTTTCAATTGCTCGAACGTTGTATGCGTATAGATTTCGGTGGTCGTCAATCGCTCATGTCCCAACAATTTTTTCACACTCTCCAAACCGGCATCGTGATTAAGCATGGCTGTCGCAAACGTATGTCGAAGTACGTGTGGACTGCGTTTTTGAAGTGTAGAGACAGACGACAAGCTCTGTCTAACCATTGCGTAAATCTGTGACCTTGCTACGCGTTTTCCTTTTTCCGAAAGGAATATGGCTGCCGATTTCTTGTCAATCTCCTCATCTCGTTTACGCATATACGCCTTAAGCGCCATGTATAGTTCGTCGCCGAAAGGAATGATGCGCTGTTTGTTTCTCTTCCCCGTAACTTTGAGTTCTCGCAAGTCAAAATCAACATCACTGTCATCCAGTCCGACCAATTCCGCCAAGCGAACCCCCGTAGTATAGAATGTCAGGATGATGGTACGTGCGAGAACGCTATTGTAGTCATCTGTCCATTCCTTCGAGTCGAGTAGTTCGTTCACTTCCGACTCTTTAAGAAACTGTGGCAAGGGTTTCTCCCGTTTAGGTCCTTGTATGCCGTAAGTAGGATCGTTTTGCACCAGTTTTCTTTTCAAGGCATAACGATAGAATGTTCTCAGAGCACTCAGCTTCCTATTGACGGAAGTAGCTTTCATGCCTTTATCCATCATGGATTCTATCCAATCGCGAACGAGATCCGAATCAATCACTTCCCATGTCAGGGATTTTTCGATAGTCTTGAAAAACAGCTGAAACTCTTTCAAATCCCCACTGTAGCTCTTTAGCGTCAACAGTGAACTATTTCGCTCCAACAATAAATAATTCAAGAAATCCTCAATCCTCAACACGTCACGAATAATTGGTTATTGGCAACGAATTTACGGAAATTATTTTGAACTACCAAATTCTACGCGATTTTTTATTCTTCCGCATCACGAAGCTTCTGTACATAGATGGCGCGTTCCATCTTCAAGCGCCTCTTAACAGAAGGTTTGTCAAACTGCTGACGTGAACGAAGTTCTTTTACGACACCTGTTTTTTCAAACTTTCTCTTAAATTTTTTGAGAGCTCTTTCGATGTTCTCACCATCCTTTACCGGTACAATAATCATGCTTTTTGTTTTAATTATTTAATTGTTAAACATTTACAAAGTGGCATGTGCCAACTTTAGCGGTGCAAAATTACAGTTTATTTTCCTAACTACCAAATATTTATCGGATAAATGCAAATTTCGCGACGTTTTAAAGGTTGTAGTGGAAAGATTCCAACGATGCACGTCCCTTTCGCGAGAATCCTCGCAAACCAGTGTGAGCTCCTATTTTTAATATGAATATCCGGTTTGCAACAGTCGGAGGTTTTTCGCTCGGGTCTCATTCATGATCAGGAACAAGTCAACAATCCACCATATACCGGCACCACCACAAGTAATCAGTTTCAGAACTCCCAATCCGATATCACCGATGTAGAATCTGTCAATTCCCAATTGCCCCAAAAGAATCGACAAGATGATGGAAATCGTAGGATCTTTCATCATCGAAAATCGTAGATTTGCCGTGTGGAGGTCCATTTCCATCAAGCTGCGTTTCACAAGTTCCCATGCCTCAAATGGGATTTTTCCGCCATTTACTGCCAGTAATTGTTCCACTTGAATTGTGTTCATAGTTGTAAGGCTTTTGAAATTTTATATATGCAATACGTTACGTACAACCAACCAAACAAAAAAAATCACGATATAGGTCCAAACAACATACCGGTGTTCCGCTATCCTGCCCCATTTTGACTTCCATTTTCCTATGGGTAGCACCCAAAGCAAGCACAAAACCAGCAAATAGGGCAGTGCAAGCAACAAGAAATAATTGTAAGAGATAGCCTCTCCGAAATTGCCGTGAAGTGCAGCATGCAAAAACCGCTGCGCTCCGCAACCCGGACAGCTGTAACCCGTTAGCAACTTAACGGGACACTTTGGGGACAACCGATACTGAGCAGGATTTAACAGAAAGTAAAAGCTGCCAATTGCAATTGCCCCCAACAGCAAAAAGGCGATCTTTCTCAACCCTTACTGATTAAGGAGATCCGCAAGAGAGCCAAAACCAAAAATGCCGAAATAGGCTAAATTGCATACCACGGAAATGATAACTCCTATCCAGCACCATTTCTTCACGTCATTGGCAGTTGCCACAGCCAACTCGTACTGATTGGTCATATAATAGGTATTCACCTTATTTGCCAAGATAATCGCATAAATGCCCAAAGGCAAGCAACAACAAATAGTTGTAAAAATGGCAAATATCAGGTTATTGTTAGGTTTCGGAGGCATTACATTGCCTGCACTCCCATTCTGTCCCATGCCATCATTGGTAAAATTTTCATTCATAGTCTTTGGTTTATTAATCAATTGTTTTAAAAGTTGAGTTCAAAAGTACGAAATTATTATCAATGCCACAAATCCCCAATAGTTTTTTTTAGCAATTCCATAAAAGCGATCAGCATATGGTACTGTCCTATAAAAGTGTGTAAGCCCCTTTTTCTTATCTTTGTTTCGGAAAAAATATTATTACTGTCCGCTAAACATCCCACATTTTTTATGAATTAGGGCTGACACTTCTCACGAGGTATCAGCCCTTTTTGTTATCTTTGCTTTTGTTTCCCAACTCAGATAACATGGGCAAAAGTACACA
Source organism: Prevotella brunnea (assembly GCF_008016795.1). Taxonomy (GTDB): domain Bacteria; phylum Bacteroidota; class Bacteroidia; order Bacteroidales; family Bacteroidaceae; genus Prevotella; species Prevotella brunnea. The sequence goes on along the minus strand of NZ_SDIK01000022.1, from coordinate 49 downwards.
TTTTACCGGACAGCAATAATGAATTATCTTGTCTTATACGGATTTAGCT
>NZ_SDIK01000021.1 GCF_008016795.1 Prevotella brunnea | reverse complement strand
GAAGAACGTCACGTTCCCCACCGATTCGAAACTCCTGAATAAAATCATCGGTTTCTGCCGCGACGTGGCTCATGCAGAGCATCTCAAAGTGCGCCAAAGCTATGCCGGGGAAATCGAGAGACTCGCGGGGGACAGAGGGTATCGCGGGCAGGAAACGTGCGGAGAGACGAACATCATGATACCCGGCGTTCCCAAGGCAAGCGACTCGCCACACAAGAAAAAGAAAAAACAAAGGTTCTTCCGCAAGAGAGCAGGAATAGAGTCTGTCATAGGGCACTGCAAGGCAGAGCATCGATTGGGGAGGAACTTCTACAAGGGTCTCTTGGGTGATGCCATCAACGTGATGCTCGCTGCGGCTGCATTCAACTTCAAAAGAGCCATGCGGTTTCTTTTGTGCCTTATTCGAACCATGATAAAATGGAGTATTCAGGGAGTGGATTCCAACTTTAACGAAACAAAGGTGTTATCCAATACCATTTGCTGGTTGTAAGTCGAGTTCTTGAGGGACGACTAACAAGCATTACATCGCTATAAATATAAAACAAGGATATGGAAAAGGAAAGCCAAAGAATAAGAGCAAAGAGAAAACTTATAAAAGTAACGTTTCCGAACGGAAAGACTTTTTGCCACAAGAACTGCACAGCAACTATGATTGCAGTGCTCAATGAGATTGGAGACGAAAACTTCCCCAAAATACAAATGGAGTTATGCCACCTGCCACTGCTTTCAAAGGAAATTTATCCTAAATACAAGGAATGGATGAAACCTCTATGCAATGGTTGGTACGTGAACACACAAGCAAATACAGACTGTAAATATATACAACTGCGCGCCATCAACGAACAACTATCTTTAGGACTGACCATTGAGATAGGAACAGACTTTGAAGCACAAGACGCTCCAAACAAGGAAAAGAGAAGTAGGAAGAAAGAAAAGTTGTTAGTAAAATTTCCCAATGGCATTTATGTTTGCAATGGCAATACACAAGAAATCTATCTTGAGACAATAAGAAGAATAGGTATAGAAGATATTATGCGCAAACAGCTAAAATGGGGGAATAGGGCTTTGATTACAACAAGCAAAGTCTGGAACGATCAAATTGAAATAGCGGAACGGAGATGGATAGTTGTCCCGAACACAACAAAAGACAAAACGAAAATGCTCAGGATCATTGGTGCCATACTGCACACAAACTTAGAAATATCAATAGTATAGCAACAAACACAGAAACATTTAAACTTTTTCCCGAAAACACGAAAAATATTCAGCAAATAATGAAAGAGGCACTACCAAATTATTATTTCATCGCACATTGCGATATACCAACACAGCCCAAATCATTTTAATCCAAATCGATCATTAGGATTTCTCAGTGTTATATGACAGTGAGAAATCCTTTATTTTCCCAACGATGTTTCAAATAGTTGTGTAACCCCCACGCAAAGTTGAATCAAATCATGAGACTTGGCATATTTTGTTCCAATGCAGAATAACACATATTTCCTTATGCTTCCAATTCGTATTCAGGTAATGGTAAACAGACGCTTGATAGCGAACATTCTACCTGCCCGACACCACGAAATTATATTACAAAAACTACATCCGAGAGATACTTCGTAATCCATTGATAATCAAGATGATATTAATTGCAATTTAAAAGCTTAGCTTTTGCGCTCCAATTCATGACCTTTTGTATTGCAAAAGGTAAGCTTTTGTGGTGTAAAAGCTAAGCTTTGGACAGATGAATGAAGAAAATTTAGGAAATTATTGAACTTTTCACGTATAGTCGGAAAGGATTTTTTATAATTATAAAAAAGGCGATGCATTATTAGTCATCGCCTTTTTTAGAAATTTAAATTTGACAGGAATTACATACCAAGTGCCTTCTTGGCAAATTCATTATCCGGATTGATTTGTAATACTTTTTTAAAGTAATCGTCTGCAATCTCCTTATTACCCTTCTTGGAATTATAATATCCCAATCCATAATAAACTTGTTCAAGATAACCTTTTTCCTCTGAAGTAAGCGTCGTTTTTCCTTCTTCGTATGCAGCGACTTTCCTATAAATTTCAGCTACTTTATCTGCATCATTATCCATCTGTGCAGCGTTTGCCTCATTCAACCAAATCCAATCAGAGATGGATGGAAACTTGGTTATCATTTGCTCATATACAGCTATTGCCTTGACAAGAATATCGTGCTTCTCCGCTTTATCAGCAGTTTTCTCTGCTTTATCGATAAATGTTTGCGCAAATTTAGCCCAATCGTTGGAATTAGCTTTAGAACTCCTATTCAAGTAGTCCATTTGGGTCTCCAATGACTTATCTTCCATTCCTTGAGCAGAATACACATCGGCAATTCCCTTTAACGGTTCAAGATTTTCTTTGTCCATTTCCATTGCTTTACGGAAATTAGCCAAAGATTGTTCAAACTGCTTGATACCGCACAAAGCCTTAGCATAAACAGCATAATCATTTGCTACTTTTTTACCCTTTCCCGCAAACATGATGTTGGCAAAAGTAATTGCCTCTTGATAACTTCCTTTTTCTGTCGCTGCCATCATGCCCACACGTGCGATATACTCACTATTAGGGAATTTTTGCAAACCGGATTTAACTACCTCCAAAGTCTTGTCATGGTTCTGGAGAATAAACGCCGTGTAGCCATATTTATAGAAGTTATCTTCTGTAAGATTAGAAAGTTGAGACTTATTAAACCACTTAAGAGCTTCTTCGTACTTACCATCATTCAACATAATTTCAGCAGCAGTTGCCTCCACGGGATAATTAGGTTCTACCTTTCTGAGTTCTTCCAACTTTTGCACAGCCACATCAGCATTTACATGGCGATATACTTTTGCATAACGTTCGTAAGCCTGTATATTATGAGGATCAAGACTGATAGCCGTTTGATAGTGGCTGGCAGCAGCTCCGGCATTACCGATACTATCCTCAAGGGCTGCGATATCTCCAAGAAGCAAGTACCCCTCACTACCATTCAATTTCTTATTATTTATCACCATATTAGCAAGGTTTGTTGCCTCAGTAAAGTTTCGCTGAGCCAAATAAACGTTACCCAAAGCCACAAGAGCCTTTTCATTCTTCTTATATTCCTTCTTATAAGACTTAATTAAATCTTTAGCCGCCTTCGGATCATTGGGTGCAGCTTCAAATGCACTAATAATAGGATTGAGAGCAGCCTTATAGCTGTCATCTTGAGCCAATGCAGGTGTTGATAAACTTAGTATCAAGGCACCTACTAATAAATATTTCTTCATTTTCATAACTTTATTCGATAATCAAACTTCTACGCGTTATAATTAAGATGGATTAAGTAGTTATAAGTTTAATGGATTAAGAATTATTCAGATTTCACATTATTCACCTCGATAATATTAATTTCTCCCCTATAAGGCAAAAGACCACTCTTAAAAATTATCTTCTGACCTATCGGTCCGGAAATAAAGTTTGCGAAAGCCCAAGGAAGTGCTTTATGAGGATCGGCAACGATAGCATAAATCGTTCGCACAAACGGATATCTCCCATCAAGTAAATAGGCCTGGTAGGGTTGCCAACTATTATCATCAAATGCTTTGCTCGTCTTAGAAATCGCCATTACGCGAATATTTTTATTAAATGTGGTGTTTGTGCTGTCTCGTCGGTCATTAAGCCAGTTAGAGCCAATCACACCTATAGCGTTAGGAGTTTTATGAACATATTCTATCACAGCTTTACTATTTTGTGCAGCCACGATGTTCTTACTCTTAATATTTTTCCCATCCAATATTGAATCTACAACAAAATGAAGTGTTGCAGATGCCTTGTTATCAAAAACAATCTCAATATCCCCTTTATCGGACTTTGGATAAAGTTCATTCCACTTGGTAACCTCTCCTTTTAGTAATCTCTTGACATCGGTTACCGTGATGCAAGAGTCGGTATTGCTTCTATTGATTATGAAAGCTATCCCATCATAGCCAATAGGAAATACAGAAGGAATGGGTCCTTTCCCTCTTAGAATAGCTTCTTCACCTTTCTCCAAGACGTGAGAAGTAAAGAAAAGATTGACCTTTTGGTCAAGTAACAACTTCATACCGGTATTATCGTCCGTATAAATGGGCAACAAATGCGTCTGCGGATAACGATACTGGTAAACTTGTAATTCCTCCTCAATAAACGGACTAAAACTTTCGTCAGAGGCGAATTTAATCGTCCCTGACGTTGGTGTATCTGTTCTACCATCCTTAGCCTTCCTCTTCCCACATGAGGAGAGAAAAGCCGAGGATAGTATCAATCCTACGAAAAAGTAGAATATAGTTCTTTTCATACTCTGATGAGCTTACTGCAACTTGAAGGTAATAGGAAGCGTAAACCAGACGTTAGCAGGCTGACCGTTGTTCATACCCGGATTCCACCTCGGCATGCTGTTTACAACACGAAGAGCCTCTCTGTCAAGTGCCGGGTCTACACCGCGAGCAATTTGTGCCTGACTAACGCTACCATCGCGTCCGACTACAAACTTCACGATTACCCTTCCTTGAATACCATTCTCAGAAGCAACTGCCGGATATTGCAAATGCGAAGAGAGCCATTGGTTCACATTACCCTTGAATGAAGGCATCTGTTCGGCTACGGTAAAGATTTTCTTTTCGATATCTTCCTTGGGAGCCTCTACCTTTGGAGCTTCCTGAACCGGTTTCTCTATCTTCGGAACAATTTGTTCCGGAGTAGCGACTGTACTTTTGTTAGCAATAATGGTTCTATCTTCTACACCCTCTTTCGTCTCGGAACCAACCGCTTTGGTTTCTTTATTCATTTTCACCATTGGTGGCATTTCTTCCTTAACATCTTTATCATCCTTGATGACAGGTGCTGTAAATTTCACCGTTGCTCTCGTTTCGGGAACAATCTTCTCCGGCTCAATTTTCTTTGGTTCCGGTTTTTTCTGTTGTTCTTTACGTTTCTGCTGCTCTTTCTTCGCTTGCTCAAGCGCAGCAAGTTCCATCTTAGCGGCATAAGCTTCTTGAGCTGCTAATTCATCATTGTGTTTTTTTATCTGCCATGCAAGATAACCTCCACCGATGAACGCAGCAACGAGCAGAATAGCCAATGCTCTGATATTACGCTGCGAGACAGTCTTACGAAGGCGGTATGCTCCGTATTCCTTGTTCTTGTCAGCAAATACCATTTCGACCCATTTAGGATCGTATAGATCTATTTTTGCCATTGTTTTTTTTCTTTAATTGTTATACATCATTGCGGATTTAAGCTTGTATCCCTTTCTTTTCAAGCAAGGCTTTTTCTTCTGCGCTTAATTTATCAATGACATAAGTTCCAATGTATGAAATCTGCATTTCATCGAGAATATCAACCAAATGACGATAAGCGGCTTTATCTGTTGGCTTAATGATGACCGTCAACGTAGGTACCTTCTTGCCATTGATATTACCCATTTTGATGTTTGCGACTTCGGCTTGATAAATGCTGTCCGGATAAGCAGCCTCGTTAGCAGCTTTCTTTTTCTGAAGTTCTTGCATTGCGATGTGCAAATCTTCATAAGGAACGCTTCTTCCTTCATCCACTTCTTTGTGTTGAAGAACATAACGAATGCCGGTTTTCCCTGTGCTCCAATCAGCCGGCTTCAACCAATCAGGATTGGTAAGCTGAGGTTTACCCTCACCGTAAAACATCTTGTCGCCATCACCGATAAAAATAGTAATAGAATGCGACTCCTTAGCCTCGTTCTTTTTAACGTCGGGTTGGTTTATGTCTTTACTCGGCATGGTCAGCTCCATTGTTGACGGTTTACTTAAAGTTGTACACAACATAAAGAAGGTAATGAGCAACATAAGCATATCAACCATCGGAGTGAAGTCCACGCGGACATTCATCTTTTTCTGTTTACTGTTTTCTTTTCTTGCCATTATTTACCCTCCTTGGCTTGTGCAGCCTTTTTTGCGTCCAACTGCGTAATCATGTAGTAATGACTCTCATCCATATCTTGGAGTTCACTCATTACCTTTTTAACTGTTCCATACGGAGTGTCAGCATCGGATTTCAGCGCAATTCTCACTTTAGGATTGACATTGCGGGCTGCGTTCACCCACTGCTGAAATTCTGTCATTTCCTGACCTTGGATACTATCGAGAGGAATACCCATTTTGGGGAGTGCCTCGTTACGAGCTTGAACAGGCTTAGATAAGTAAGCTGCCAATTGATCAAGCGGTGCGCCAAATGTTGATTCCGTCAAAAATGTTTTCTTCTGCTGATCTGTAAGTGTTACAGACATGGCATCAAGAATTTGGCTCAACTCGTTTGTGTTGTCGTAACTCATAAATACCTGACCTTCACCGGTCGGTTTACCGTCAGCACCCTTTTCAGGGCTTATAAGGACTGTCAAGACACCATTTTCCGGAACGACCATCTCGGATACAGAACCCGGGGTGTTTACCTTCACCGGCTCATTTTTCACGAATGTGGACGTGAGCATGAAAAAGGTAAGCAACAAGGTCATAACGTCCGACATAGGAGTCATATCAATCCAGACGTCTTCTTTCTTAATTTTTACTTTACCCATAGCGATAAAATTTTTAAAGGGTTAGCAAAAAATTAAGCTTCTTCCGTGTGGTTTACTTCGTATGTCTGAGCGATAGAATAACCAACCTCATCAAGTGCGTATGTCAATTTGTCCACCTTGTTAGAGAAGTAGTTGTAAGAAACCACTGCGCACCAAGATGTAGCGATACCAAATGCAGTATTGATCAACGCCTCTGAAATACCAGCAGAAAGAGCGGCAGAGTCAGCACCACCACCTGCGGACAGAGCGGAGAACGATTTGATCATACCCGTTACAGTACCGAGAAGACCGGTAAGTGTACCCAACGTAACGATGGTAGCGATGATGGGGAGGTTCATTGTCAATGTAGGCATTTCGAGCTGAGTTGCCTCTTCGTGAGCCTGCTGAATCTTTGCTACCTTGTTAGCTTTCTTCAAGTTTGCGTTAGCACCTGATTCCATATCCTTGTAAGCGTTCAAAGAAGCCTTTACAACGTTTGCAACAGAACCTTTCTGGCGATCGCAGAGCTGGTTAGCTTTATTGATATCATTGCTATTCAAAGCTGCCTTGATGTTGGTAACGAATTTTGGAAGTGCACCTTTACCAAATGCGGTTTTCAAAGCCAACCAACGCTCAATAGACATTGCGAGCACTGTAAGCAACAATGTGTGGATAACGGGAACGACCACGCCACCTTTGAAGATTGTACCCCAAACGTCAGCTGGATTTTCTCTTGTGCCGGGATCTTGGAAGTGCATGTCATTTCCGAACCATGTGAAGAACAATACGAATGCTACGACTGCACAAACGACAATGATCCAAAATGCGCCTCTAACTCCGTTGAAGCCCTCTGATTTTTTCTTTGGGGCTGCTTTCTGTTGTGTAGTTGCCATAATTTGATAATTTTTTAATTTTTAGTTATTAATGAATTGAATTGTAAATATCTTATTGATTATAAACTATTTGGAAAATCACTCGGCTTTTTGAGCTTTTGTTTTTATCCACATTCACGGCAAAGATAGCAATTATAGAAGAACTAAGGCTACAATTAATAACTTTTAACTGTTAATTTCAAGCCATTTTTCATTGCTATTTATATTGCGAGTCTGTTATCATTTTTACTTTGTTAGTTTGTTTATTTCCTTTCTTTTTAATTTGGAATGAAAATTCGCAACATCGTTTCCATATCCATTTTAACGACAATTCTACTGTTTTGTTCTCGAGGCTGCCCTGTCATATTTTCAACTGTGAACCGATTGCTGTTTCCTTATTCATTTTTATTTCCTCCTTGCAAATGTACTTATTTTTATTGTTATCAACGCAAAAAAAGTAGCTTTATTTCAAGTTTTCCGCAATTTATCGTCAAAAAAAAGTAAATATCGGTTATATTTTGTCCATGTTGTAAGACTTATATTTCATTCTTCAACATTTTATTTTCATACTGTTCGCATTTTTGCTCCACCTTCTTCATCCTGATTTTTCTTCTCGACGTTCTGTCGCTCATAAATAAAAGCAAATGGTCTCAAAGAACATACTCCCACACATATTAATATATAAGGGGAAACTTTCTCACCTTTTGCGTTATTATTCATAAATTATTAATAGTATTGACACGTAGATAATTTACCTTTGTGGCAAATCAAAAAACGAGAAGAATGAGGAAAATATTTTTATTTATTGCAGCATTATTCGTGTTTAGCACAGGATGTGCCTCAGACGTTCAACGTCCGAAATTGGTAATTGGCATCATCGTGGATCAGATGCGATGGGATTATCTTTATTATTACTACGACAAAATTGGAGAAGGCGGTTTCAAGCGCATGATGAATGAGGGGTTCAGCTACGACAACATGAACATCCAATACACTCCCACCGTTACGGCATGTGGACATTCCAGCGTTTACACCGGGTCAGTACCGAGCATCACCGGAATAGCAGGGAACAACTTCTACGTTAATGACAAGCCTGTCTATTGTACGCAAGACGACAGCGTTGCCTCCATTGGGAGCAATGGCGACACCGGCAAGATGTCGCCACACTATCTTAAGGTAACCACCCTGGGCGACCAGCTCCGAACAGCCACCGACTTCAAGTCGCGCGTCGTATCCGTTTCCATAAAAGACCGAGGAGCCATTCTGCCGGGTGGACATACTGCCAACGCTGCCTATTGGTACGACGTGAAGAATGGGAAATTCATCACCAGCAGCTATTACATGAAAAAGCTACCGACGTGGGTAGAGTCGTTCAACAAGGAAAAGTGCATCAATCCGAAAGAAGACATCCGCACCTCACCAAAGGGCAACACACTGACGGTGGATATGGCAATTGCGGTCTTGCGCAATGAAAAGCTCGGACAAGGAGAAACAACGGATATCCTTGCCATCAGCTTTTCGTCCACCGACTATGTTGGACATAAATACGGTACACGAGGAAGGATCACAGAAGAAACCTACCGCGTACTTGATCGGGATTTGGCACGACTCTTTCAAGAACTTGACGCCACAGTGGGACGGGGCAATTATCTCGCGTTCCTCACTGCCGATCATGGGGCAGCCCACAACGCCGACTTCATGACAGAACATCATATCCCTGCCGGGCGGTTGAATTATTCGGCTCTTTCCAAAGGCATAAATGATATTTGCAAAATCAAAGCAATAAAAGACATCATGGACTATCGTATCTATCTCGACCACAATGCTCTAAAGGCTGCCAAAATGAATGAGGAGCAAGTAAAAACTACCATTATAAACTATCTTCAAGCGCAACCGGGAATCGACTATGCCGTTGACTTTAAGAACATCAATGTCGGATTTATTCCTCCCGCCATCAAAAACAGAATCATTATGGGATACTATCCAAAGCGTAGTGGCGACATACAAATTATTCCTTCACCGGGTTATTATGAATCGCAGGACGGCAGAAAAGCCCCGGGCACAACACACGGCGTATGGAATCCATATGACACACACATCCCCTTTCTGCTCTATGGATGGAACGTAAAACATGGAAGCAGTTCGGAAGTTACAACCATTTCCGACATTGCTCCGACAATTTGCGATATGCTTCATATTCAGCAGCCTAATGGCTGCATTGGACGACCACTCACAAGCCATTAACGCACTTGTCATTTTAATTAAACACTCTCTTTATATCGAGTTAGCGAAATTGCAACATTCTTTCCGTTCCTTTGCACTGAATAAAAACTACGATTATGTATTCAGCACAAAGGAACGGTTTTTTTATTCTTGGTTTTCACGGAGGGAGTATGCTTTCCGGTAGTCCCGACCGAAAACATTCCACACATCGACACCTTATTTATATCAATAGTAAGAACCAACAAAATGAGATATGAGAAATTTATTTGTTGACACAATGCTCCTAATTTCATTAATTTGTTATGCCACAGCCACAACCGGAGTTTCTTACTCTTTCAAGCTGCGTGGCATCGTGAAAGATGATAAGGGCAGGGGCATTCCCAATGTGGTGGTGAATGACGGAGTGCACTTTACTGTTACAGACAAGGATGGTGTTTGGAAACTCGAATCGGATTCTACGGAAAGCAAGTTCATAGCCATCTCCACTCCGGCTGATTATGAACTGCCACAAAAAGATGAATTGGCAACCGGATTCTATATTCCCATCAAAAAAGCGGTAAGAACAGAAATCAACGAATTTTCACTAAAGAAACGGAAGCGCAAAACAGATGCTTTTGCTTATATTGCCATGTCCGACCCTCAAGTGAGAAACCGAAACGACATGAAGAGATGGACGCAGGAAGCGATTCCCGACATCAAAAATATTGTTGATTCGCTCAACGACACACAAGAAGTGGTGGGTATGACATTAGGAGATTTGGTTTGGGACAAGATGAAACTATTCGGACCCTACAAAAATTCCATGAAAAACATGGGTATGACAGTATTTCAGTGTATCGGGAATCATGATTTCGACAGAAAATACCAAGATTTGAACAATATGCCGAAAGGCTCGGCTCATTTCGGCGAACATCAGTATTTCAAGTATTTCGGTCCTACGAATTATTCCTTTAACATCGGAAAAATTCACGTCATAACCATAAAAAGCATCAATTACAAAGGAAGCAAAGGTTATACCGCCGAACTTACCAATCACGTTCTGAATTGGATAAGGCACGACCTCAGCTATGTGCCCACCGGAACCACGGTATTTCTGAACATGCACGCAGCAGGATGGAACAACCTTTCGGGAGAGGGCGACATCAGCGACGCTGACAAACTGGTGAAGATATTGAAGGATTACAAAGTCCATGTCTTTTGCGGACACACTCATTTGTTCAAAAACGTGGAGCTCAACAACCACCTCTACCAGCACAACATCGGAGCAACCTGCGGAGCTTGGTGGGAAAGTTGGGTAAACCGCTGTGGTGCTCCCAACGGCTACCTCGTAGTTACGATAGACGGAGAAAAGGTGAAGTGGCACTACAAATGTACCTCGAGAAGCAGCAATTATCAGTTCAAAACTTATCGCCCTGGTACTTTTCGGACACAAAAGCCCTATTTCGTGGCAAATGTATGGGACTATGACAAACAGTGCAAAGTGGAATGGCTTGCCGATGATAAGCCCATGGGAAGGATGGAACAATTTAGCGATCAAGATGAGGAATATCTCAAGACCATAGACAAGAAGGAGAACAACGAGAAAATTGTTACTGCACATCTTTTCAGGGCAAAACCGAAAATCGGAACAAGGAAAATTTCAGTTATCTTTACCAACCGGTTCGGAGAAAGTTTCCGAAAAGAGGTCTATCTACAAAAGCCGGTTCGCGCCTATTAGAATTGAACATGGGAACGATAGAGCAGCGAATGGCGTTCCAAAAGTTCCCATTGTTTCACCGGATAAAGCATAACAGAGTTCTTAAAGAACAAGAAAAGAAAAGCAATTCATACAGCTGCTTTCTTGAAAAGATTGGTTGTGAACCTAAATTTTGTGAGAATGGACAAAACAATAGAAAGGAAACTTTCACATTCATTAACCTCAAGATTTGATTATTTTTAGAAGAAGACCGCCTTAACTTCAAAGAACGGAACGGCTCTGTATTCTCTTAACTATCAGATTTTCAGAAATTTACAAAACACATCAGTTTCTTGACTATGCAATAGCTTAGCTTTTGAAAACCAATAGCTTAGCTTTTGCTGCTCAAAAGCTCAACAAACGCAATGAAAAGATGGATGTTTAGTTCTTTAACTTTATCCCATTTACGAATTTATATGGAGTTTTTAGCACGTCGCTCATAAGAATTAAGCGATAAAAGGAAAAGAACGAGTAAGTTTTTTTTCTCTTTGAAAGAAAACTCACGATAAAAAAGAGAGACATTCATACTATGTTTTTACGATTGATTAACACTTTTGCACAAACAAATCAGAGAGAATTGGCAAGCAACTGAAGCAGTTTGGGAAAAGCATAGTTCCCCAATTCGTCCTCTTTCACCCATTTATAGCCGGACGGAAGATTGGGACGACAGAAAGGTTCCCACAAATAAAAATCGGCAAAGATGATTTGATGGGTCAATGGATGTTTTATTCCTCGCTTGATGAGCCTTAGCTCAGAGAAGGGGAAATCAAGTGCTTCGGAAGTCGGAAATTCCCACAATCCTTGCCAAATGTCGCCTGCTCCGCGACGATGTATAACCGTACTGTCATTATACCTTATATATACATAGACCAGCTTTCGTTCACGCTGCACAATTTTCTTACTTTTGACCGGGAATTTATCGATAGCATGATGAGCGTGGGCATAACAGGTTTCAACAAGTGGACAGACATTGCAATCTGGTGAAACGGGTGTACACTGAAGAGCGCCGAAATCCATAATGGCTTGATTATATTCTGCCGGGCAATCCCTTGCCAAACATTCCTGAGCCATCACCTTAAAATCCTTCTTTCCCTGTGCAGAGTCGATCGGGGTCTCAATACCAAAATAGCGAGAAAGCACTCTAAAGACATTGCCATCAACCACAGCCACAGGTTCGTTGAAAGCAAAAGAGGCTATGGCGGCAGCAGTATAATCCCCCACCCCCTTAAGCCGCTTCAACTCCTCAAACGTCTTGGGAAACGAACCCATTGTTACGACTTGCTTCGCCGCCTTATAAAGATTGCGTGCGCGCGAGTAATATCCCAATCCCTGCCATTCTCGCAACACCTCGTCTTCGGTAGCATTCGCCAGTTCATCAACGGTTTTCCATCGAGCGATGAAACGCTCCCAATACGCCTGCCCCTGCACTATGCGCGTTTGTTGCAATATGACCTCGCTAAGCCAAATGGTGTATGGGTCGGAGGACTTCCGCCAAGGAAGATCGCGACCATTGATGGCAAACCAATCGAGAACAGCTTGAGTGAAATTCATTTTGCAAAGATACTGAAAAGTGTCAGAGGAGCAAAACCGGATGATAAAAAAGTTGAATAGACTCATAGGTGTCCCTTAGACAGCGCAAGTCGAATGACAGATTGCAAATTTCCACAAAACAGAAAAATAAGATTTCAAATCGACTTCACCCCCCGAAAACATCTCATTGGCTTATATTGCGAATATAAGACATACACATCTACTTAACTATCATTCGCCATTAAACGCAATAAATAGGTAAAAAGGCGTTGAAACCGGTCTGCTGAATAATCTTGCAAGATTTAAGTTTTTTTGGACTAAAAATATTGTTTAGACGCTGGTTTTTTGTATCTTTGCACATCAAAAGCAAATATCTCAAACAGATGGCTGGAACAAAACAAATTAAGACCGCGCTTATTTCAGTTTTCCATAAGGACGGATTGGAAGACATCTTGAAAAAATTAAACTCTGAAGGAGTAAAGTTTTTAAGTACGGGCGGTACACAACAGTTTATCGAATCATTAGGCTACGAATGCCAAAAAGTAGAAGATGTAACAGGCTACCCCTCCATATTGGGTGGAAGGGTGAAAACGTTACATCCTAAAATCTTTGGTGGCATTTTGGCTCGACGCGATTTAGAAACCGACAAAGAGCAAGTAAAAGAATACGAAATACCGGAAATCGATTTGGTTATCGTCGATCTCTATCCATTTGAACAGACGGTATCCGGTGGAGCAAGCGAGGCAGATATCATTGAAAAGATAGACATTGGAGGCATATCGCTGATTCGTGCCGGCGCCAAGAACTTCAAGGACGTTGTAATTGTTCCGAGCAAAGCGGAATATCCCGTGCTCTTACAACTCTTAAACACAAAAGGAGCGAAAACAGACATCGAAGACCGGAAGATGTTTGCCGAGCATGCTTTTGGCGTCAGCAGCCACTACGACACGGCAATCCATAATTGGTTTGCGAAATGAGCACACCGATGGCGAGTACATTCCGCCCACTATGTAACAAACAAATCATCCGTTGAACGGATTTAAACAGTTTCTACACTTTAATCAATAATAAAGAATGGGATTTTTTTCATTTATCCAAGAGATAGCAATGGATTTGGGAACAGCCAACACGATTATTATCAGTGATGACAAAATCGTAGTAGATGAACCCTCAGTGGTGGCACTCGACCGCCGTACCGACAAAATGATAGCGGTTGGAGCAGATGCCAAAATGATGTACGAGAAGGAACATCCGAACATTCGCACCATTCGCCCGCTTCGGGACGGTGTGATTGCCGATTTTACCGCATGCGAGCAAATGATGCGCGGTCTTATCAAGATGGTTCACAGCGGCAATCGCTTGTTTTCCCCAACATTGCGCATGGTCATTGGCGTACCGTCAGGTTCTACGGAAGTGGAACTGCGTGCCGTTCGCGACTCTGCGGAACACGCCGACGGAAGAGATGTATATCTGATTTTTGAGCCGATGGCAGCCGCTCTTGGGATGGGACTCGATGTGGAGGCTCCGGAAGGGAATATGATAGTCGATATCGGTGGCGGAAGCACTGAAATTGCCGTAATATCTCTCGGTGGCATTGTTTGTAACAATTCTATTCGCGTTGCCGGTGATGATTTAACAGCGGACATCCAAGAATACATGAGTCGTCAGCATAATGTAAAAGTAAGTGAGCGCATGGCAGAACGCATCAAAGTACATGTGGGGTCGGCACTGACCGATTTAGGAGAAGAAGCTCCGGAGGATTATGTTGTACATGGTCCGAACCGCATCACGGCTCTTCCCATGGAAGTTCCCGTATGCTATCAGGAAATAGCTCACTGTTTGGACAAGACGGTTGCAAAGATAGAGAACGCCGTGCTTTCTGCTCTTGAGAACACACCTCCGGAATTATATGCTGACATTGTTCAGAATGGTATTTACCTCAGTGGCGGTGGTGCTTTGCTGCGTGGAATAGACAAACGCCTTACGGACAAGATAAACATTCCTTTCCATATTGCGGAAGATCCCTTGCATAGCGTGGCAAAAGGTGCCGGCATCGCGCTGAACAATGTGGATAGATTCTCGTTCTTGATGAGATAATCATTTGACGGCTCTCATTAGCCAACCATTGAAATGCCAACTGACATTTCAATGGTTCAATAATCAGGGCTGTCAGTAATCATTCGTAATGCACAATTTAGCTGAATTTCTTCGAAAAAATAAGCACTGGCTTCTTTTTTTCTTCTTGGAAGTGGTCAGTATTGTGTTGTTGTTCCGATTTAACAACTATCAGGGCAGCGTTTGGTTCACTTCAGCCAACATCTTGGCAGGTAGAACTTACGAGATGAGTTCAAAAGTTGGATCTTATCTCACCATGGGAAAAGTAAATAAAGAACTGACACGAAGAAATGTCATTTTGGAACAGCAGGTTCACGAACTCTCCAAAGAACTTTATGAAAAGACACGCGATCCCAAATATCTTTCAAAAGGTCAGTATCGTTTTTTGGCACCTTTCAACCTGATTGAAGCGAAGGTTGTATCTAATTCCCTGAACAAATCGGAAAATTTCATAACAATCAACAAGGGAAGTTGGGACGGCATAAAGCGCGACATGGGCGTTGTGTGTGGCAATGGAGTGGTCGGAACGGTTTACCTTGTAGGCATACACTATTCTGTTGTCATCCCAATTCTTAACGCAAGGTCAAACATCAGCTGTGCCATACAAGGAAGAGATTATTTCGGCTACTTACATTGGTCAGGTGGAGTAAGCGATGTGGCTTATTTGGATGATATTCCTCGACACGCTCGCTTCAAACTTGGTGATAGAGTGGTAACAAGTGGCTACTCTTCTATCTTCCCCGCAGGTGTCTTGGTTGGAAAAGTGAAGCATGTTTATAATTCAGACGATGGTCTATCGTTTCGAGTGGCAGTTCAATTATCCACAGACTTCGGCAACCTCCGCGATGTTTGTGTCATTGATGATGCCATTCTTCACCAACGAAGGAAAATGATGATTACGGCACAAGACTCCATTAAGAAATTAGGAGATGGTGTAAGTCAGCCCACCGAATGAGATACGGATTCCTTGGGGCTGGAAGAAAGGAGTAAGAAACAGGCGGTTTTGAAATAAAAGATGAGCATAGATTTTCTAAAGAACTCGTTGTGGTTCATTGTTTTGGTATTATCTCAAGTGTTTGTACTCAACCACATTCACTTGTTCGGCGTTGCCACGCCACTGCTTTACGTTTATTTTGTATTGCTCTATCGCCGCAATTATCCCAAATGGGCAATGATTTTGTGTGGATTCTTCTTGGGACTTGTCGTTGATACTTTCTCAAATACGCCCGGCGTAGCTTCCGGTTCCATGACGTTGATAGCAACCTTGCAACCATTTGTTCTCCGTCCGTTTATCCCTCGTGATAGTGGAGAAGATCTTCGCCCAAGTTTCCATTCACTTGGGCTTATGCAATACTTTTGGTATGCCACAATCCTCACGCTCATCTATAATGTATGTTTCTTCACTTTGGAGCTATTTAGCTTTTTCAACATATTAGAATGGCTCTCTTGTGTTCTGGGGAGCACAGCCATGACATTATTTCTTGTAATGATTGTTGAACTTGTAAGAAACCGCTCATGAAGAACTTTGATTTAGAAAAGCGTCGTCTTGTTCTCAGTGGCGTTGCCATCGCAATCATTGTCATTTACGTTATTCGTTTATTCGCGTTGCAGATAGCCAGCGATGACTACAGAAAACGAGCCGATTCCAATGCGTTTCTGAAAAAGATAGAATTTCCATCACGTGGCATAATAACCGATCGCAAGGGCAAATTATTGGTTTATAATCAGCCGGCATACGACATTATGGTGGTGATGAATGAGGAAAAAGGAAGATTAGATACTTTGGAATTTTGCAGAGCGTTGAACATCTCCAAACAGTTCTTCATTCGGCGCATGAATGATATTAAGGATACGGAAAAGAATCCCGGCTATTCACGCTTTACACAACAACTCTTTTTAAGTCAGCTCAGCGATAAAGAGTTTAGTGCGTTCCAAGAAAAGCTCTATCGCTTTCCCGGCTTTTACATACAAAAACGAAGCATTCGCCAATACCAACTTCCCATTGCTGGGCACGTTCTTGGTGATGTTGCAGAAGTAAGTCAAAGCGATGTAGAGGAAGACGATTACTATCAACCGGGCGACTACATAGGAAAGATGGGCATCGAACGAGAATATGAGAAAATTTTGCGAGGGCAAAAAGGAGTGCAAATTCTGCTTCGGGATGCCCACGGCAGAATAAAAGGACGATACCAAGAAGGGAAATTCGACCAAAAACCACGTCCCGGGAACGACATGCAATTAGGTTTAGACGCCGACTTACAAGCACTCGGTGAACGATTGATGGAAGGAAAACTCGGAGCCATCGTAGCTATAGAACCTAAGACCGGTCAAATCTTGGCAATGGTTTCATCGCCCACCTTTGATCCTCAAGACATGATAGGCAAAATGAGGGGAAAATATCAACAAACTTTAACTCTCGACCCCGCAAAGCCATTACTAAACAGAGCCATCATGGGACAATATCCGCCGGGCTCCACATTCAAGACCAGTCAGGCGGTTACTTACTATACGGAAGGAATTATCACCGACTCGACGAAATATCCGTGTCCGCATGGTTTCTCTTACAGGGGACTTCACGTTGGATGCCACGGACATCCCTCACCGGTTTCCATCGTACCGGCATTGAGCACATCGTGCAACGCATATTTTTGTTGGGGATTGTACCACATGTTGTCCAACAGACGCAAATACAAAAGTCTTGACATCGCCATGGATACCTGGCGCGACTATATGGTCTCAATGG
Source organism: Prevotella brunnea (assembly GCF_008016795.1). GTDB lineage: Bacteria > Bacteroidota > Bacteroidia > Bacteroidales > Bacteroidaceae > Prevotella > Prevotella brunnea. Next base: position 2,646 of record NZ_SDIK01000021.1, on the reverse strand, counting down.
GATTCGGATATAAATTAGGAATTGATTTACCGGGAGAAAAGCGAGGAATGATTCCTAACGCACATTTTTATGATAATGCCTTTGGCAAATGGAATCCGCTTACAGTCATCTCCATCTCAATAGGTCAAGGCGAGGTAAACCTGACACCACTGCAAATTGCCAATCTCGGAGCGACCATTGCCAATCGCGGATATTACATCACACCACATGTCGTCAGGCAAATACGTGGAATGAGGCTGGACAAAAAATACATATTAAAACACAGGACAAAAGGGAGTGTACGAGCCTATCAAGAGGTAGTTGCCGGCATGACATCATCGGTGAGAGGCGGAACTTGCGCTCATGCGGTGCATCCCGGATACTCACTTGCCGGTAAGACGGGAACAGCTCAAAACAGAGGAAAGGATCACTCCGTATTCATGGGATTTGCTCCCGTGGACAAGCCCAAGATAGCCATTGCCGTATATGTGGAAAATGGTGGCTTTGGAGCCGTTTATGGTGTACCTATCGGTTCGTTGATGATAGAACAATATCTCAATGGAAAATTAACGGAAAGTGATGCAAAAAAGGCGAATGATATCCAAAAACGCCACATCAGTTATCCATTCAAACGTCCGTTGAGCCATGCCGATTCCATCCGTTTAGACTCCATTAAGCGTATCAATTTCATAAAAGACTCACTTAAGCTAGAAGCTCAAAAACAAAGAAGAGCCGAGCTTCAACACAAAAAAGCTTTGAAAGCGAAGAAAGATGCCGACGAAGAAGAAAATCAGAATCAACCTTTGAACGATCCAATCATTCGCATGGATGAAGACACGAGACCCAGAACGGACGAGAAAGAACGGGAGAGGGATAAAGATAAAAATGACAATGGAAAGAAGAAAGAACGTACTTCTTCAGCAAAGAATCACACGTAACTCCACGCCAAAACGATGATTGGGTAGGACAGAGTCATACACTACCGCCCAATCACTAAAGAAGCCGAAGCAACAACACCCCAGAGACATCGGATTACAAGTGAATTCTACGCGACATTCAAGGTGCGTTCCTCTATAAACAACAAACAACGAAAAGATAGTGGCAAAAAACTATAAGACAAACAAGCAACCGGGCATCATACGTTCATTGGATTGGTGGACGATAGGTATTTATCTCTCCCTCCTCATCTTTGGATGGCTGAGCGTTTGTGGGGCTAGTTATACTTATGGCGATACTGATATTTTTTCATTGAGTTCTCGATCGGGAATGCAAATTATCTGGATAGGAACCTCCATTTGTTTGGGTTTTGTCCTCTTGATGATGGACGACCGACTTTACGATACTTTCGCATACGTCATTTACGGACTATTGGTGCTACTCCTTTTCCTTACAATATTCAATCCACACTCCATAAAAGGCTCGCGTTCGTGGATAGTCTTAGGACCGATAAGGCTACAACCGGCCGAATTTGCCAAGTTTGCCACAGCCTTAGCCATATCCAAGTTCATGTCATCGTATGGCTTTACGATGAGCAATTGGAAACATTTCGCTGCAGCTTGTGGCATTGTGGTACTTCCCATGTTGTGCATCATAGGACAAAGCGAGACCGGTTCGGCTCTTGTCTATCTCTCTTTCTTCTTGATGTTCTACCGAGAAGGTATGCCGGGTTCCATACTCTTTACCGGTATTGCCATGATTGTTTACTTTGTCGTAGGCATAAAATATGAATCCGTCATGCTATGGGGCACACCAACCTCATCAGGAAAGTTCTTTGTCTTGCTCTTGGTACAAATATTCAGTACGGGGATGGTCTGGGTATATATGCGCGACAATGGAAAAGCATTCAAGATGCTGATGGTTATCTTGGGAACCACCCTTGGCTTCTTGCTTTTTTCTAAATTCGTCATCCCATTCGACATTGTATGGGTACAACTTATCGTGTCGGCCTTGCTCATCGCATATCTCATTTTCAACTCCATGACGACACGTTTTCCCAATTATTTATACATTGCTCTTTTTTCAATTGGCTCCATCGCATTCTTTTATTCAGCCGACTACGTGCTCAACGATGTAATGCAGCCCCATCAACGGGTACGCATCAATGTACTTTTAGGTTTGGAAGAAGATTTGGCAGGAGCAGGCTACAACGTCCACCAGAGCGAAATAGCAATTGGATCAGGCGGTTTGCAAGGAAAAGGATTCCTGAATGGTACTCAAACCAAATTAAATTTTGTACCGGAGCAAGACACCGACTTCATCTTTTGCACTGTGGGCGAAGAGGAAGGATTTTTGGGATCGGCAGCGGTTCTATTCTTGTTTTTAGCATTGGTTTTGCGACTGATGCACGTAGCCGAGCGACAACCTTTTAAGTTCGGACGAGTGTATGGGTACTGTGTTGCCGGAATATTCCTTTTCCATGTCTTCATCAATGTGGGGATGGTACTCGGACTTACTCCCGTGATTGGTATTCCACTGCCATTTTTCAGTTATGGCGGTTCATCGTTATGGGGGTTTACGATACTCTTATTTATTTTCTTGCGTATTGACGCTGGACGAAACCTCATCAGACAATAAAACGCCGGTGGCATTCACTAATGTTTCAGGACTGACATTTTGCATGAAGTATCAGTTTTTTCGTGTGAATATTCGGTAGTGTCCTTAAAAGTG
>NZ_SDIK01000020.1 GCF_008016795.1 Prevotella brunnea | reverse complement strand
TACTATGAGCCGAGGTTGAGTCTGTGGATGAGCGTTGATCCCAAAGCAGCGGACGCACCTGATTGGACATCATATCGATTTTGTTTCAATAACCCAATTAGATATACCGATCCAGACGGTCGTTGGGAGTGGAGCGCAGCAGGAAATCTCAAATCACAGAAAGGTGATAATTCATACACATTAGCAAAATTTTTAGGAACAAACCAAAAGAATGCAATGACTATACTTAACAGAGGTGGGGTTAGTGCAAATGACAAAGGTATTCTAAATCTTAAAGTAGGACAGGAATTTTCTAAAAATGATTTGTGGGTAGGATTTAAGTCGAAAGGTGGAGCTGTTGTGAATAATACTAATGAAGCCTTATCACACTACTTACACGGAAAAGGAGAATCCGCAGACGTAGGTGATCAATCTACAATACAACTATTATCGTCAAGTAGGTTCCAAGAAAAGCATGCTAAAATAACAAGTAAAGCTGTTTCCCCAGAGGGCTATTTTTCAGTTGATTTAACAAAATCAACTTTCCATATAGGAAGAACAAATGTAGATTATAAGGTAGGCGGTAATGGCAAATCAAGTTATGTAACCTATACTTTATTTTCGAGGGACGGTTTTTGGGATCCTGATTATCTTGATGAAAATACATTGGGTAAAATTCCAAATATTAGAGATTGGACAAATACGAAGCCTGACGGACCTGGTCCAAATTTAGAAAGATTTGGAGGTACGCCATATCATTATAAAACAAGAGAAAGAACATACTTTTTTAAGCCTATTAAAGACAACAAATAATTTGATTGGTTATGAAAAAAGTAATAGAATTTATAGTGTTGGGAGTCGTGTTTTTTGTACTTGTTCTACTATATATCATATACGATAGAACAGGGTATCATTATGGATTGGAATGTAGTTTCTGCAATAAGAATATGCCGTATGGATTAACACCAAAAATCAATTCTGATTATCCACAAAGTTTTGTTTTACTTGATGAAGACGGCTTTGAGCTAACGGGGAGCGGTTTTAGACACAGACAAAGCAGTTTTAAGATAAAGAACTTTTTGGGTTATGGTTATAATGATACATCTGTATTATTGAAATGTACGGACAGTTTAAATAACATAAAATATTTAGTATCATATGAAATTGGTTATAAAAGCGACAAAGAAAATCCTGTCATATCATTTAAGGATATAAACTACAATGAATACAGCCAAATCAAAAATAATTACCAATGGATTAAAATTGACGAGGAAAAAGCAAATACAATACAAATTATGAAGTTTTTATTTATTGTTGGAGCGTTGCTCTCACTCTTTTTTATAGTCAGAAAGCTATTAAGATTCAGAGGTAATGCTTCGAATCAGGAGTTATTAAAATAACTACCTGATTCTTAAAGAATGAGCATTAAAGTTCAAAATATGATGTCATATACCCCAAAATATGACGTCATATTTCCTCAAATATGACGTCATAAACAAAAGAGTAATAAATGTGGCACGCAAGCCACAATAGTGAGAAATAACAGAATGTATAACTTTAAAACAACAAGAGTATGACAAACAGACCATTAGCCTATACGCTCACGGAGCGAAAGGCAACCGTTGGCAAACTTGCCGGCAAAACAGTTCTACAAGCTCGCCCCACTGGACGAAAGCGGGTGGATCATCGCAGTTTCTGCGACGAAGTAGGACGTGCTACAACATTCACTGGGGCAGAAGTAGAAGCCGTACTTAGGCTTGCTGCCGAGATAGCGAAGCGGCACGTTGAGAATGGCGACATTGTAGATTTTGGCGATATAGGAACTCTTTGTCCCTCGTTTCAGAGCAAGACAGTGGAGAAAGGCAAAGAAGATTTTAATCCCCATGTTCACATCACAAAACCCGTAGTACGCCTTTCGCCTTCAAGACGTTATTTCACATTGACAGGCGTAAGTTACGAGCGTGTAGAAGCACCTGCAAAAAAGTCAGAAAGCAAACCAGAAGAGCATTCAAACAATCCATAATTTGGCAAATTCGGATTGAACATTGAAAACAGCATTCCAACATATTGGCTTCGTTTCACTTAAAACCGCTATTCCTGTTTCTGATGGTGCTTTTTACCATCAGAACGGGATGGTATTTTCAAACAACGTGAAGTACCACTATGGTGGTATCAACTCTTCTCACAACCGTATCGGCAGATTGATGCTTCGTGAGGACGGCAGTGGCGCTATCGAGTATTACTATGGTAAAATGGGTGAGGTCTTGAAGACGGTGCGCACGCTGATTGTGCCCAACCAAGCCATCGCTACCTATATCACGCAGTGGAAGTACGACAGCCACAACCGCCTGCTGGAGATGATCTATCCCGACGAGGAGAAGGTCACCTACGACTACAACTTCGGCGGACAGCTCACCCACGTGCGCGGCTACAAGTCTTACGGCTACGACTACGTGCAGAAGATTGGCTACGACAAGTTTGAGCAGCGCACCTACCTGAAGTATTGCAACGGAGCGGAGACGTTCTACAGCTACGACCCTGCACGCAGACGTTTGCAGAACCTCGTAGTAAATGCTAAGGCAGGTACTATTATGGACAACGCCTACAGCTATGACGCAGTGAGCAACGTACTTTCGGTTGCCAACAACGCGCCACTGCCACAGGGTGGCAAGGCGGGCGGTCAGATGAGCCATACCTACGGCTACGATGCACTGTACCGTCTGGCAAGTGCCAATGGCAGCTATAAGGGTGCCGACGGCAAGACGGCTTCCTATACCCTTGCAATGGGCTATGACAACATGCACCGCATCACGAGCAAGAAGCAACACCTCTCGCAGAGCGGCGTACAGTTCGATGGCACGCTCAACGCAGGCTATGACCTCACCTATACCTATCAGAAGGGAGACGGACATAAGTTCCAGTTGGGCAACGTGCGTGATCTGAACTACCGCACGGAGGAGACTCCTACCGACAGTGCGACCATTAACAACGGTCACAAGTACGAGTACGATGCTAACGGCAACCTTGTCTACATCAACACGAGCCGCATGAAGAATGACGGCAAGGAGGACGAGAAGGCAGGCGAGCAGAAGTTCCGCTGGGATGAGGAAAATCGTCTTCTTGCTACTGATGAGAACGGTTTTGTGGCTAACTATTGGTATGATGCCGACGGTGAGCGCACGGTGAAATCGAGCGGTGAGAATGAGGAAATCTACGTGAACTCCGAATTCTCAGGCGGACGCACCAACACGGCTAAGTTCAGCCTCTACGTCAGTCCGTACTTGGTGGCAAGTCAGGGCGGCAGATACACCAAGCACATCTACATCGGTTCACAGAGAATCGTCAGCAAATTAGGTGACCTTGCAAGCTACGGTGCCGATCCGAGACGAATACCATACGCAGGCAATGAGGCGGACGGTATCACGGTAGATTATAAGGCGAAGTACGTCAAGCAACAGCAATCCATCAAGGACAGCTACAAGGACTTCGGTATCGCTTACAACGGCGAGGACAACGACGACTATGTCAATGGCGAAGGCTTCTGTTGCAACGACGGCTCATTGGAGGCTGCTCATGCAAGGCTAATGGCAAAAACTAGGGTCAAGGCAGATGACAACTTCCATGACAAGGACGCCTACGAAAAGATGCAGTTCTACTACCACCCCGACCATTTGGGCAGCAGTAGCTACATCACCAACCTTGACGGCGAGGTGGCTCAGCACATCGAGTATGTACCGTTCGGTGAAGTATTTATCGAGGAACGCAACATCACGTGGAACACGCCTTACCTCTTCAATGCCAAGGAGTTTGACGAGGAGACGGGTATGTACTACTATGGTGCAAGGTATTATGAGTCAAGGTTAAGTTTGTGGATAAGTGTGGATCCTATTTCAAATTATGACCCACGAAATAGCGAAAATTATTTGGATGGCGAACATAATTTAGGGGTATATTTCCATTATAATCTAAATCCGTATAGTTACTGTTATTTGAATCCGATTGTTTTCTATGACCCAAATGGACTGCAATCTAAATTTTGGACAAGATTTTGGGGTGGTGTTCAAATGGTCGGTGGAGCTGTTGAAGTTGTCGGTGGAGCTACTACAGCATTGGTAACTTCAGAAACAGGAGTAGGTATTGCAGGAGGAATTGCAATAGCTGCTAACGGTATTGATAATGTTCAAGCTGGATTCAGACAAATGGTTAGTGGTGAAACAAAACAAACCGCCTTACATCAATCGACGAAATATGTTGCAAGGAAAGTAGGAGCAAGTGAAGATACAGCAGAAAAGATTGCAAGAGGTGCAGACTTTGCGACAATCTTTTTAGGTAGTACGGGTAGTATAAAATCGCTATTAAAATTAAGTAAAACTTCTAAATTAAGTACTTTCGCAGACATAGCAATGAAAGGTGGTCAAGCCAGTAAAACTAAGGCTGGTTTTAAAATAGTTCAAGAAGGAGGTGCTAAAGAGGCCATGAAAGTCTACAAGAAACTTATAAAAGCTGGGTACAAATCGGAAAAATTAGAAAAAGGTGGATATAAGTTAAGCAAAGAAGGCGAAAGCATAATTTTCCGTAGTTCCAAGTCTGGAGGTTATCGCAATCTGGATACATTTACGAAAAAAGAAGGTAATAAAAATATTGATATTTTTTATAAATAGGAAATAATGATAAAAAGTATTATTGATTCGCGTATAACAGAGCAACTGTATAAAATATACAAGTTAGATATTGACGGTTTTGTCAATAATCGAAAACAAGTAAAAACATTTAATTTTGAATATGAATGGCCAGTTGTTGATTTCTTAGAACCAATTTTTATGCCTTTGTTTCAAAACATAGACTCTAATTTTATCTATTTAACAAAAGGATATGATATAGCTTTAAATGAAATATATTCTAAGTTTGCAAGAGAGGATTTTATAGAGTTTATGAGAGGTAACAAAACTTATACTCCTCGAGGACGTAGTAAGGAAAGCATCGATATTTATTATATGATAGGACTAACTATTTTTGACGAAACGTTCGAATGGTTAATTCATAATAATGTCGATGTTGGATATTTGACTTTTTCTTTTCAAGTTGATAAATTTAATAATGAGGATGTACTAAATTCACTTATGAACAACAAATGGTTTGTCCATGATAAGAATTAGTGACGACGACAGCAATGCCGTCGAATACTTCTACGGCAAGATGGGCGAGGTCGTCAAGACCAGAACGACGCTCATCGTGCCCAATCAGGCCATCGCCACCTACGTGACGCAGTGGAAGTACGACAGCCACAACCGACTCTTGGAGATGATCTATCCCGACGAGGAGAAGATTACTTATTCTTACAACCTCGGCGGACAGTTCACCCATGTGCGCGGCTACAAGTCCTACGGCTACGACTACGTTCAGAAGATAGGCTACGACAAGTTCGAGCAGCGCACCTACCTGAAGTATTGCAATGGAGCGGAAACCTTCTACAGCTATGACCCGCAACGACGCAGGTTGCAGAACCTCGTAGTGAATGCTAAGGTAGGTACTATCATGGACAATGCCTACAGCTACGACGCAGTGAGCAACGTGCTCGGTATTAAGAACAATGCTCCACTCCCACAGAGTGGTAAGGCAGGCGGACAGATGAGCCATAGTTATACTTATGACCCACTGTATCGTTTGGCAAGCGCAGCGGGAACTTATAAGGGAACAGACAATAAATCCGCTTCTTATACCTTATCTATGGGCTACGACAATATGCATCGTATCACGAGTAAGAAGCAACACCTCTCACAGACAGGTGTGCAGTTCGACGGCACGCTCAACACAGGCTATGACCTCACCTATACTTATCAAAAGGCAGAGGGTAAGAAGTTCCAGCTTGACAATGTTCGTGATATCAACTACCGAACGGAGGAGACTCCGACGGACAGCACCAATATCAACAACGGACACAAATACACTTACGACCTCAACGGAAACCTCGTCTATATCAACACCTCTCGTGTGAAGAAAGACGGCAAGGAGGATGAAAAGGCAAGTGAGCAGAAGTACCGTTGGGACGAGGAGAACAGACTCTTGGCAGCTGATGAAAACGGCTTTGTGAGCAACTATTGGTATGATGCCGATGGTGAGCGCACGGTGAAGAGCAGTGGCGAGAATGAAGCCATCTATGTGAACTCCGAGTTCTCGGGTGGCAACACCGGTACGGCACGCTTCTCGCTCTATGTCAGCCCATACCTCGTGGCAGGGCAAGGTGGCAAATATACGAAGCACATTTATGTAGGTAGCCAGAGAATTGTCAGCAAGCTTGGCGACCTCGCTTCTTATGGCGCAGACCCAAGGCGAATACCGTATGCAGGCAATGAAGCCGATGGCTTGACCATTAACTACAAGGACAAGTATGCAAAGCAACTGCAATCCATTAAGGATAACTACAAGACGTTTGACTTGCCATACAATGGTGAGGACAATGACGACTACGTGAACGGTCAGGGTTTCTGTTGCAACGATGGTACGCCGGAGGCGGCACAAGCCCGTGCGATGGCACGCACAAGAGCTGTAAACGATAATTTCCACGATAAGGATAATTATGAGAAGATGCAGTTCTACTACCATCCCGACCATTTGGGTAGCAGTAGTTACATCACCAACTTGGACGGCGAAGTATCACAGCATATCGAGTATGTACCGTTCGGCGAAGTGTTCATCGAAGAGCGCAACAATACGTGGAACACGCCGTACCTCTTCAACGCTAAAGAGTTTGACGAGGAAACAGGTATGTACTACTATGGTGCAAGATATATGAATCCCCAAAATTCTATGTGGCTGGGGGTTGATCCGCTAACGGAGAAATATCCGAATTTAACAGGATATTGCTACACAAATAATAATCCTGTCAAGTATATTGATCCAACTGGTACAGATTGGTATAGAAATGATGAAACTGCTGCTATTTTCTGGCAGGAAGGGAATGCTAACTCTATAACATACGATGGTCAGGAGTATAGAAATATAGGTGAAACATATAGTATATATCAATCTGGAATGAGATACGATTATCAGCAGGATAAGATTATAAAAGTATCCGATGCAAGTGGTAGGTTTAATGTAGAAGGTGGGCAATATATACCTAAGAGTTTTATAACAGATGATGGAACTAAAGTTAGTGTAACTTTTAAGTATAAGAGTCCAACTGGGGGTTATGGTGATTATGCATTGTCAAAAGATGCTGTTAGTTTATTAATTAAAGGGATAAACGATGCTAATATTTCTGGCGCAGGAATTACTTCTATTGATGTTTCTACAACTACAACTGGGAAACATTCCCCTACAAGCAATCATTATGCATCAAATGGAGGAAGAGCTATAGACATTGACATGGTAAATGGAATCTCAGTTAAAAATCCTAAATCACATGAAAAAGTTGATGCTTTTCAACGTGCAATTAGAGAGAATCCTATCTTAAGAGAGAATTTTGGACCTAATATACAAGAAAAAGAGGGGAAAACTAAGAGGATCTCTGGGCATAATAATCATATTCATATTGCAACTCAAAAGCGATGAAAAAATATAGGGCATGTTTTTTAAGCATAATTATATTGTATTGCTATATAGGATTACCTATTTATTCACAGAATAAGGATACTTTGTGCATTCACGGAGATTTTGTTTGTACAATAGGTAAATATTTGGTTTATTGTCAAAATAGCGATGATACGGAAGCGATTGAAAGGAAACTGCAAAGACTGGATATAAGGAATTACCGCAACCACAGTTATTGTATCGATTCAACCATGACCTCGAATTGCTTAAAGATCTCGGACTCTGCACTGATATATGCAAAAGGTAGGAATATTATACTTTGGCATGTTCCTCAAAATGCAAAATATATTTATTGGCATTCAAAGCAGAATTTACCCATTGTGAACCTAGCTCAAAGTCGGAATAGGGATTATTTAATGGTGAGTCGAATAGATTACGAAGCAGAAGAGATGCTATTAACAATTATGGGAAAGAAAATGAATATTCTTTTTGAAAAGAAAATTAAGCTAAATGGTATGGAGATAGAGGGGGCGATTCCTATATCGTATGCCATTGAATCTTGTTTTGTTATTCTTGTCCAGGACAAATTATATCTCATCGACTGTGAAAGATTAAAAATTAACTTAATCACGAATCATTGTGATGTTTTTACCACCAGTACTCACTCAATTATCTATTACAAATTTATTTCAGATGATAAAACTAGAGGATATGAGTTGATACCATCCCGAAACGAAATACAAGAAATAGACAGGAGTCTTGAACAATCCTTATATGATTGTCCTCTGACTTGGTTGTTTACTTCAAGAGTTAACGACGAAAATATTCCCATATATTACGTATGCGGAAAAGCGTATCGATTAGAAAAACATAATTGGCAAGAAATTCCTAAAATAATTATCTATCAAGATAAAGCAATTAGTATTACCGTCCCAATTATTAATGGTACTTTTCAATATAACTGGTTCAGTTTTTCTTTTCTTAATGATAGTGATTGGTAATGCTTCAGATTGGGAGTTGTGAAAATAGGGTCTTGATTATCAGGACTATCTGATAAATTAAAAATGCGAAGGCAGGAATTAGCGCTTTGCCTTCGCATTATTTTCGCAATTATAGCATAAGCAAATGAAGCAACAGGATAGTTTTGAAACTTTATGCTCCAGATTGGGAGTTAAGTTTGTATGTCGCTATTGTCAATCTGAGTCTATCGTCAAAAGTGGGAAGAATTGCAATGACAGACACCGCTACCAATGCAAACATTGCCACAAGCGTTTTATTACCGAGTACATCTACAATGCCTATCTTCCTGACACCGATTCCAAAATCACCCAACTGACCAAAGAGGGATTGGGCAATCACAGCACTATACTAACGTTGGGCATTATGATTTATCAGCATTCATTCTTGTTTACTCTCAAGGGATTTTGTCAGTTGTACTGCTTGTTGTTGCAGTCTAATAAGAAGTTGGGAATAGGTTTCGAGTTTGCTGAGCAATCGTTGAGCAGTGGCAACAGAATGATAAGTATTGAGGGCTTTCACGGCTTCGTTGTATAGCACGCCTATCTTATGAGTCATAGCAACGATTTCGGAGAGTTTCTCCAAGTAAGGTTCTTTTGCAGGGTCTTGGGTGATGACCTTAAAAGATTCACCAAGAAGCCTTGCTCGGACAAAGTCGCTCTTTGTCTTTGCTCCCGACTTGCGATAGAGTCTGATAAGTTTCTGCTGGTCTTCGGAATTAGATGTCCTGATGTGCCATCTGTCCCATCGTGGGCAGGTGGCACATCTGCCGTCTGGCTTCTTTTGTTTCTGCTTTTTCATTGCTTTTTAATCACGACTTTGGAGTGATTTAATCCCCCAATTGGGGCAAGGGTCTTTGTGGTACAAATGGCAATTTGTGGTACAAAGACACACCTTGCCAGTAAAAAGAAAGAGATAGTTTGTTATGTTCCATAAAGTAACCTTTCTGGGGTGCTTTTGATAGACGAGAGTTCAAAGTTCAAAAAGTAAGTCAAGAGATAAGTTTAGACTAATTTCTTGACTTACTGACTTTATGAGCTGACATATTTTTTACTAAAGTTAATTTTGACTTAGGTCGAAACTAATTTTTTGACCAAAGTCATAACTGACCATTCGACTTAAGTCGCAACTGATTTCTTAACTTAACTCATAACTTATCTGTTTGCGGTATTGGATTATAATGCCTTTCAAGCATTGTTTGTATGTCGCTCTGTTTGTAAAGTATCTTCCCTCCGATTTTGTAGAAAGGAAGTATTCCTGCATTTCTGTACTCTTGGAGCGTACGTGTGCTGAGCCGTAATTGGCTACAAACCTCCTCGCCAGTGAGGTAAACCTCTCCGCCCAGCATCGGACGGGCTGTAGAACAATAACGCTTCAGTTTCTTCAATATTCCCTCCATCAACTGTGCAAACATCTGCATTTGAGGGTCTTGCTGTGTAATGATTTCTTTCTCTTCCATAGTTCATTCTGTGTTTGATTTCATTCATTGTTTGCATTCAGTAACTCTGCGATGTCGCTCTCCTTATAATAGCATTTATGCCCAATGATGGAGAAGGGTATTTTACCCGTATCGCGATAGGATTGCAGGGTGCGTTTGCTGATGCCGAGCCTGCGGCATACGGCTTCATTGTCGAGCTATTCGTCCGTTTCGGGCGGATTGCCGATAAGTTGTTCGATACTGTGGATAAAGTCTGCAAATTCGGAGTGGTGTCGCTCCCACGCTTTGCGGTCGATAATAATGAGTTTCATTGCCTTAATTTTGTTTTGATTACTTTGTTGTTGCTCGGCAAACAAACTGTTATGCAGTCCATTGCCGTACTTATCGAGTGCAAAAGTAAACCCTCGGAAGCACCGCTGCAAGAAATGAGGAAAAGCAGGGAAATGTTAGGAAAACAAGAGAAAAGACCACGAGAAAATTCCTCAGCGTTATTGCGGTAATGAGATGAGGTGCCGGCTCTTTCCTTTTATTGCATATTTGTTGGTCTATCGACAGTTCGATAGTTCGACAAATCGAGATGTCGAACTATCAATAGTTTGTTTTGACGATAGTTTGTCTTGACAACAGATAGTCTTGACAATAAATTGTTATGACAACAAATTGTTATGACAACAAATTGTTATGACAACAAATTGTACAGACAATAAGTTGTACAAAAAAAGGCTTGTCATATAATAAGATTGTCAAGACAATCGTTAGTTCTAACTATTGTTTCTATAATTCGCTTTTGCGTCCAAAGAGCCTGAGTATGCCGTATTCTTGTCGTGCCTATCTCTCTACGGCAGCCCTGCCCTGCAAGGTTGGGAGAGATAAATACGACCGCACGGATATTGAGAATTGTAGTACCGCCTTGAAAAAGAAAAATCCTGCGGTGGAGATTCTTCTCTCCATCCGCAGGACTCGACCTTGTCAGGGCAGATAGGCTGCCGTTGTACCTTTGCACGATAAGAAACGGCTTCAGGGGCTTTGCGTCTGCTTTTGCCTACAACGCCTTTGGGCTTGCTTCCTCCGCCAGTTTGACCGTTGGCAGGTTGTTGCTCTCGATGAGCAGCACTATCGTGCCTGTCAGTTCGGTGTAAAGACGGTCGTATTGTCCGCTTGCGGCAAATGCGTCCGTCAGTTCGTACCCAGCGAATGTGGCTTGAACAGCCTTGTTCGCCAACAATAAAAGTGAAAGCCTCTCGGGGAGCGGTGCAGGAAGTTCCCTCTCAAACTCGTCCTCCAAGACAGAAACAAGGGTATCGTACTTTGAGAAATGCAGTCCACTGAAAAGCACTTCACTTGCTATTCTTTCTGCTTCTAAATGATTAAAGCCTTGCGCCACGGCATCGCAGTAGGCGGTCAGTGCCATGTCGGCTCTTGCCGTGATAAACTCCATATCACTCATTCTTTCGGGATGATGTTCACTCATATAGCTTTCCAACTTCAATCGAAAATAGGAAAGTTCCTTTTTGCTATTATCTGTTTTCATACATAAATTTTTGCTGATTTCTAGAATATTGTTGCGTTTTGCTTTTCGATAGCTTCCGTATAGTCAGAAAAAGCCTTACTTTTATGTTCCTGCAAACGGTTCATGTCCTCTCTGATTTTCAGGTCGGTAATTTTTCCATAAATCTGTGTCGTTCCAATGTCGCTGTGCCCGAGCATCTTGCAGAGCGTTTCCATTGCTATACCATTGGAAAGGCAGATGGTCGTGGCGAAAGTATGGCGAGCCATGTGAAAGGTCAAGCCTTTCTCAATTTGGCATATCTGACCAATGTTTATACAGGCGAAAGATGCCTTGCTGACGTTCAATGTTGGAAATATCAAATCATCGTGTTGTTTCCCTTTTATATGAATGTCAAGTATCTCCTTTGCGATGGGCAGAAGTGGAATGATGGCTTCTACGTCCGTTTTCTGTCGCTTGATACGTATCTCACAAGTTCCGTCATCATAATGGTGGATATGTTTAGGTGTCAGTCGCAACATATCCACACGAGCCAGTCCCGTAAAGGCACAGAAAATGAAGAGTTGCCTTGCTCGCTCGAACTGCTTGTTTAAGATGGGCGTTTGCAAAATGCGCTTGAGTTCTTCCGTTGTGAGATACCTTCTCGTGCCACGTGGTTTTTCCGCCTTAAAATCCACAAACGGGTCTCGGCGGATGTATTTTTTCTGTTGTCCGATGCTGATGAGCTTTCTCAAGAAAATAACCGTCATTTGAATGGTGGCAGGTGATAATCTGCGCTTGCTTTTAAGATAGAAATCCAATTCTTCGACAAAGCCATAGTCCAACCGTGAATAACCAATATCGGACATTCCGTATTTTTCCAGCAGGAAGGATACTATGAGCTGCTTGTCATAGATGTAGTTGCGGAAAGTGGATTGGGCGATGGAAATTCCCACACAAGGGCGTTTTTCCTCTATGAAACGGTCTGCCTCTTCCATGAGCATTCCATTGCTTTGTGAATCCTCCGTCAGACAATTTTTGAGCAGTTCTGCACTTACATACCCCTTTTGCCAAACCAGCTCATTGTATTTGGTTTGTATCTGTCCTTCCTTTTCTGTCAGTATGCGGTTGATGTTCTTCATCTCATCAGTGTCGCCTTTGCATCTGCCATGCTTTGCGTCCCAATTGTTTGGATTGACATCCAATCCCATACTGTATTGTACTTGTTGCCCGTTTATGGTGATTCGCCCCATTATCGGGCATCTGCCGTTCTTCTTCTGTTTGGAACGGTTAATGTAGAACAATGTCTTGAATGTACTGTGTGCCATAAGCTATAATTTTAAGGTGAAAGTGTGTTCTATCCGCTGTTGAATCTTCTGCATATCCTGCCTTATTCTTTCTGAATTGACCGCAGCATACACTTGTGTCGTTCTCAAATTGGTATGTCCCAACATACCGCTTACGGTTTCTATCGGAACACCTGCCGACAGGGTAATGACCGAAGCAAAAGTATGGCGAGCCATGTGAAAGGTCAGAGGGGTTTCCATACCGATACTTCTCTGTATGTGGTGCATCGCATTGTAAACCACGTCTCTTGGGGGAACGTCAAACACATATCCCGCACGTCTGCCCCTATATCTTTCCATAATGGTCTTGGCTGGGGAGAGAACTACTACACGAAAAGGAGTCTTCGTCTTGACACGCTTGCTTTTAATTATTACTGTCCGCTAAACATCCCACATTTTTTATGAATTAGGGCTGACACTTCTCACGAGGTATCAGCCCTTTTTGTTATCTTTGCTTTTGTTTCCAAACTCAGATAACATGGGCAAAAGTACACATTTCTTCGGACAGCCGGTATATGGTCAGCTGATAAAATCTCTCGACCATGATAAAATAGTTGAAATAAGCCGTCGGAACGGCGGT
>NZ_SDIK01000001.1 GCF_008016795.1 Prevotella brunnea | reverse complement strand
AAGAGGTCTCGTTTTGCCCAAAAAGTACTATCGTTTTTAAAAGAAGCTAATATCATTGTATGAAAAAGGCTATAACTTATATTGAAAAAAGTAGTATCGTTCCTGTCAGTTTTTCTCTTTCATCATTTAAGATACTTCTATGGAGAGAGTGCCAACGCCATCAAGACACAAATCCGGGTAACCCTGACAGCCAATCTCCTTCTGATGGTCATACAGAAGCGTATCAAACGTTCATGGAGCTTCTCGGGATTGGCTGCAATGGTAAGAATCATGCTTATGTATTACGTAAACTGCCATACTTTTCTTGAAGAACCTGAAAAAGATTGGGCAAAAATGGTTCAGGAGGCGAAAGAAACACCTCCCGAACCAAGTCTGTTTGATTAGAGGGGGCTTACTTTTTGAAAAACAAGCCCGAAGTACCAATTAAAAGGACTTCGGGCGGAATATTTATGCTCTTTTGGTTTTAGCGGACAGCAATAATTTACTTTTCAAGGGACGACTACGTAAAGTCTCATGATTTGATGCAACTTTGCATGGGGGCTTGCAAAATCATTCAGAACCCATTGGGGTATGGCACGTTTTAGGATACCATACCCACTATCACATATTTATCAAAGAACTTAAATCTTATCAGTTAGGATTTTTTCATTCTTCCGGCTTCATATTGGTATAAACGTTCTGAACGTCATCAAAATCTTCAAGTCTTTCAACCATTTTATCGATGGTTTCTCGTTCTTCGGTCGTTACCTCTTTCAAGTCGTTGGGAATGCGAGTGAATTCTGCTGACGTGATTTCAAACCCTGAGTCTTCCAAATGCTTCTGAATTTCTCCAAAACTCGTTGGCTCACCGTAAATTGTAATTTCGCCCTCTTCATCGTCAATGTCATATTCGTCATCAACGCCATAATCTATCAAGTCAAGTATAAGCTCATCCATATCAAGCTCCTCCTTCATTTTGAAGCTGAAGACTGCTTTATGGTCAAATAAGAAGGCTAAAGACCCTTGGGTGCCGAGGGTGCCGTTGAACTTGTTGAAGACCGAACGAACATCTCCAACCGTTCTGGTAGTATTATCGGTCAGCGTATCTACAAATATGGCAATACCATGCGGTCCATATCCTTCATAGGGTACTGCTTTGTAATCGCTGGTATCCTTTCCCATTGCGTTCTTAATAGCGCGCTGTATATTATCCTTCGGCATATTTTCACGTTTGCAAGTAGCAATGATTGCGCGCAAGCGTGGGTTCATTTCAGGTTCGGGACCGCCTGCCTTTACGGCAATTTGTATTTCCTTACCTAATTTTGTAAATGTGCGGGCCATGTGACCCCATCTTTTCAACTTAGTTGCTTTACGATATTCAAATGCTCTTCCCATTGGAATGTTGTATTAACGGAGCTCTGCTCCGAGTTTATTTGTTAGATTTTTAATTAATTTCTGCATGATAGCATCAATAGCCTTATCATTTAATGTCTTAGTCTCATCTTGAAGCACAAAATTAACAGCATAGCTCTTCTTCCCTTCCGGTAAATTCTTACCTTCATAAACGTCAAAAAGCTCAACCTTTTTTAGAAGTTTCTTCTCGCTCTGACGAGCTATCTCTTCTATTTGAGCAAATTCTATATGCTTATCCAGCAAGAGTGCCAAATCGCGACTAACACTTGGATATTTGGAGATTTCGGTAAATTCTACCTTGTTTTTACGAATAGTCTTCATCAATCCTGACCAATTCAGTTCCGCGTAATAAACCGGTTGTTCAATTTCTATCTTACATAAAACTTTCTTGCATAAGACACCCATCTCTACAAGTTTCTTTCCGGAACGTGTTTCTAAAGTCAAGCCTTTAGCAAAAATATTATTGGCAGATGTTTTCACAACTAACATATTCCTTGCTACGCCCAATCTCCTAAAAATATTTTCTACATATGCTTTTAGTTCATAAAAAGAAGCATCCTCGTTAGCATGCGTCCATGAGCCTTCCACATGTTTTCCTGTAATCCATAACCCCAACTGGTAGTTCTGATTATAAGCCTTTATAGGGTTGTCCGCACTCCATTTTTCCTTATCGTAGGTATAGACATTACCAAATTCAAAGAATCGCAGATTATTTGATTTTCTGTTTACGTTTCTCCGAATGCTTTCCAAGCCTCCGAAAAGAAGTGTTTGGCGCATCACGCCCAAATCACCGGATAACGGATTCATCACCTTAACGGTATTGGACCATTGATATTCTTTCAAGTCATTGGCTTCATAATAGGACGTTGCCGTTAATGAATTATTCAATATTTCATTAAATCCGGAACCGACAAGCTGCTCACTTATCGCATTTTCTTTATGATAATTCTTATCAGCCTCTTCGGCAATCGTTAGCGAAGACTTTAACGTTGAGGGAATTTCCACATTATTATATCCGTAAATACGTAAAACATCTTCCACGACATCACATGCTCGCCATACATCCACACGGTAGGGAGGCACTTTGATATCAAGTCCTAAAGCGTCTTCGCTTTCTATTTTCATTTCCAAACTTTCAAGGATGCTCTTGATAGTTTCAGCACCAAGTTGCTTACCTATCAGTCGATCGGCATACTCATAGTCCAAACGTACCGAGAATGCATGTATTTTCGTTGGATATTCATCGCGTATCTCCATGCTTATTTTTCCTCCTGCCAATTCCTTACAAAGAATGGCTGCCTGTTTTAACGCGTAAATCACGCCATCGGGGTCGATACCTCTTTCAAAACGAAAACTAGCATCAGTAGACAAACCGTGTCGCCGTGCACTCTTGCGAATCCATGTCGGATGAAAATAAGCACTTTCAAGAACAACATTTTTAGTAGTGTCGTATGTTCCACTACCTTTACCTCCAAACACTCCCGCTATGCACATTGGTTCCTCTGCATTGCAGATGGCAAGGTCATGTGCGCCAAGGATATGCTCTTCACCATCAAGAGTGATAAATTGTTTCCCCTCATTGTTGTCCTTTACGATAATTTGATTTCCGGTAACCATATCAGCATCAAAGCAATGCATGGGCTGACCGTATGCCATCATGACATAATTAGTTATATCAACAATATTATTAATAGGACGAATACCAATAACATTCAACTTATCCTTTAACCATTGTGGACTTTCTTTTACGTTACAGTCTGTAACACTCAAGCAAGCATACCTCTTACAAGCCTCATTGTTTTCAATCTTTACATCAATTTCAAGATTATGGTTATCCACCTTAAACTCATTACAATCGGGTCTATGAAGAGATGTCTTGTAACCATTCTGTTTCAACCACGCGAACAAATCGCGCGCAACGCCATAATGACTAAGCGCATCAGCTCTATTGGCAGTAATATCTATTTCGATGAGCCAGTCGCTTTCCAAGTTATAGTACTCAGCTACCGGAGTTCCAATATTAGCTTCATCAGGTAAAACGATAATGCCGGCATGATTAGTGCCAACACCTATTTCATCTTCAGCACATATCATTCCGAAACTTTCAACCCCTCGTAACCGGCTTTTCTTTATGGTGAAACTTTTATCTCCTTCATAAAGTGTGCAACCCACATCAGCGACAATAACTTTCTGACCGGCTGCAACGTTTGGTGCTCCGCAAACTATTTGCTGTGGTTTTTCCTTACCAAGATCTACCATCGTAATGTGCAGATGATCGGAATTGGGGTGCTTCTCACACGTAAGCACTTTTCCTACGTACAGTCCTTTCAATCCGCCACGAATCGTTTCAACTTCTTCAACTCGCTCAACCTCCAAGCCGGTTGAAGTCAATGCTTCTGCCAACTCTTGCGGTGTGAGTGAAAAATCCACATATTGTTTAAGCCACCTATAAGAAATATTCATATTTAAAAATTATTTTTGTCAGAATTGCTTGATTGCATAAAACAACGTGCAAAGTTACGAAATATTCTCAGGATGCCCAAATCAATGGTCGGTTTTTATGAACTGAGGGGGGGGGTACTCTTTTATTGCACTTCGTTTTGGAACTTGCAATTGCACTTCGTTTTGGAACTTACAGTCGATTTTTCTAAAGACAGTTGCGTATGCCTGTTTTACAGCACTTCTGACAGTTTGCCTGTGTGCGAGTCGATGATAAATCCTCTCACCGTAAACCCTCGTGGCATCAGTGGATGGCATTTAATAGTGTTTACCGTGAGTTTTACATCTTCTTCTACATCATCGAACCCACTGAAAAACCTTTCAAGGTTTACGTGTTTGGCAGCCTTTTGTAGAGACTCATCGCTGATACCTTCCTGTTTCATAAGGTCTATAAAGTGTTGGGCTTTCATCCGACAGAGTCCACAATCGGAATGGTGAACCACCATAATCTCCTTACACTCCAATTCATATACAGCCACTAATAATGACCGCATAACTGAGTCGTAGAGAGAGAGCATGGTACCGCCAACCACTTTAATAAACTTTGCATCACCGTTTTTCAATCCCATGGCTTTGGGGAGTAGCTCGGTAAGACGAGTATCCATGCAACTCAACACTGCTAATTTTCTGTTTGGTTGCCCTGATGTGGCATAATTTTCATATTCTTTTTGTTCCACAAACCGAATATTGTATTTCAATATTTCTTCTATCATAGTGGTATATATCTTTTGGACTCAAAAGTATAAAAATTTTCTTTAAAATTAGATTTCAGAGTAAAATAAATCTAAAACTTTAGTTTTTAATAGATATACCTCTCTCGGATCGAATGGCATAACACTTTCAGCCTGCAAAATGAGCTATAAGTTTAATTTTGCACATCGTACCTCAAAATCAATCTCATAAAAATAATTGAATTAGTAATTCGAAATCATAGTTTTTCCAACGCGATAACCTTGACGATTCCTCCTTCTGAAACAAATGTTTGAAATAAATGGAAGAAATGAGAAATCGAAAGAATTATTCAATCGAACATGATATACATAACACTTAGCATCTGAAACCTTAGCTTTTGATACGCAAAAGCTAAGGTTCTACTCTGCTAAATGTAAGATACTGATATTCAAAAGATTGTAAATCTCAAAAATCCTGTTTATGAAACCGGATTCGAACAATGATTCAAAAAGACTTGTTAGATATCCAAATCGGGGGCTTTCTCGGCGCCTTTCGCTGATTGAAACTTTACCATTTTATCAAATCCAAACAAATGGGCGATCAGGCTGTTCGGAAAATGTCGGATGGTACGGTTATAATCCTGCACCGATTCATTATATTTCCTGCGAGCTTCATTGATACGATTTTCCGTTCCTTCCTCCTGTTTTTGTAAAGCGAGGAAATTCGCATTGGCCTTTAGTTCAGGATAGGACTCTGCCACTGCGATTAGTCGGGAGAAAGCTTGAGCAAGTTGAGACTGTGCCGTCTCAAACTTTTGTATGCTTTCCGGTGTAAGATTATTGGCATCCAAATGGATTTGAGTGGCAGCGTTGCGCGCCTTTGTAACAGCCTCGAATGTTTCTTTTTCATGTTTGGCATAGGCTTTGACGATTTTTGCCAATTGAGGCATCATGTCTGCTCTTCTTTGATAGGCAGCTTCAATGTTGCTCAAAGCCGTAGTGGCAGATTCTTCCTTATCCACCATGCCATTATAGCCAGAGAAGAGCCAAAGCCCTATAATCAAGACAACTCCAATAACAATTAATAATGTTTTATTTTTCATATTGATTTTAAATTAAGTTATTCTCTAATGGAAACACAACCTACCACCCACCACCGGCACCACCACCGCCAAAGCTACCACCACCGAAGCTACCTCCGCCGGAGAAGCCTCCTCCAAAATGTCTGTCGTTAAGATGCCCGGGGTTGCCCCATATCATCGGACCAAAGCCACCGCCTCCTCTTCCATGTGGTCCGCCCTTTCCTCCATTGTTCTTTCCATAGAAAGCCCAAATCAGCCAACCTGCAACAATGATGATAACCACAATGGCATAAGCATCAGAGCCATCGGCATCATCCGTGTCTTGAAGGAGTATCTTGCCTGTCTTGAATTTAAAATAAATAGTCTTGGCAGTAGAGAGCAACGCCCTGTCAGCATTATCTTGTCGCATATTTTTGACAATACATTCACGACCTATTAAATCACATTCAAGGTCGGTTAAGTCGGCTTCTAAGCCTTCACCCGGTGCAATGAAATATTTTTTATCATCAACAGACACGACCACGACCAAACCTCTGTTGGTTTTCTTATCTCCAACCCCTTGACGATTGCCAATATCTTGCGCGACACGAAATACATCTCCATTCAAGACGCGCGACACAATGACGTAAACAGTCTGTATTCCCGTTTCCTTTTCCAATTGGTGAATATAGAAGTCGGTGGAATCTTTCATATCCGGGGACATAATCCCCTCAGGATCGCAAACATACTTTCGAGCATCTTTCAAATGAACCATGGGAATATCATTGGCAGACCACTCCTTCGCCTGAAGAAACTGACTCGCCAAACCTAACAATAGAATCACTAAAATTTTTGCTCTCGACATATACATGAGGATGTAAAATGAAAGTCCACTGCAAAGGTACGACACAAAAGGCACTAAAAGAAGAAAATATTGAAATAATCCAATAGTGTCCTAAATTTTCTTCATTCATCCACCCAAAGCTTAGCTTTCACTTTCCAAAAGCTTATCTTTTACACTGCAAAAGGTCATGAATTGGAATGTAAAAGCTAAGCTTTTAAATCGCAATTAATATCATCCTGATTATCAATAGATTACGAAGTATCTTCCCAATACATTTTTTGTAATATAATTTCATGATGCCGGGCAGGTCGAATGTTCGCTGTCAAGCGTCTGTTTACCACCACCTGAATATGAATTGGAGGTACACGCCATATATGATTGAAAGAAAACACATCACGCCTTATGATTTATGCGATGTTTCGTGAGTTTTCGAAAAAGTGTTTAGGAGACTATTGGAAATAATCACCGAAAAAAGCAAGAAATTACTTCACAATCCCTACGCAATAACTCATACTAATGCTTGCATCTAATAATGAGTATGGTACGTGTTTGGACTGTCAATCGATACCGATTATCCAATCTCTGTCCAACAACCCAGACGATACGAGCTTTTGCGTCGCAAAGCACAAGCTGACGGCGTTTTTCAAAGACATTCATCTTGATATCAGTAAGAAAATCACTGACGAGTTTGGTACCATTCATGCCAAAAGGCACGAATCGATCTCCTTTCTTCCATGGACGCAATAGTAGCGGAAATTCTATCTTATCCCTGTCAATTGCAATTTCCAAGAGTCCATCGGGGAGTTCAAAGCCTTCTTCAAGCTCCGCCGCTTTCACTTTCAGTACAGTACCTTTGGAATAGATATAGGTTCCCATCTCCGGAATTTTCATCTCTTTCTCAAAAGGCAAAATAAGAGGGGATACGATTATTTCATGCCTGTCTATCAACAACTCATGGCTTTCCGATTGCCAATGCTTACCCGGTTGCGTGCCTAATGATTGGGAAATTTGTTCTATCTGCGAAGGGGTAAAGCCAAAAGGCGAAAAGATATAATAAAGCAAATAATCAGGTGAACAAAACTCTTCAATCGAATTAATAGCAAGATGAACAGGCTTCGATAGCAAGTTGGGATACCGCAAGGATTGCAGAAAGCAATGCAAGTCGTCTTCGTCTCCTTTAATTACTTTGCTTAAATAATTACTTATAGACTCTTCCACGATTCGATTGGCATCAATGGAAAAAGAAGACAATTTCAACAAAGCTGAAGTTACTGATGGGTTCATCTCTTCTAATAAGGGCATGAGAACATTCCTTACCTTGTTGCGTTTGAAATCAACGTTGAAATTGGTGCTGTCGGTAACAAAGTCTTGGTGATTTTTTCTTAGGAAAGTTTCGATTTCATGTCTTGTGCAGTTTAATAATGGGCGAATGATGACTCCCTGCTTTGGTCTTATTCCCACCAGTCCTTTTATCCCCGTACCGCGGATGATGTTCAGCAATATCGTTTCGACTGAATCTTCCCGATGATGGGCAACGCAAACACCGGAAGCCCCAATGTCTTGAAGTAAATTGGCAAAATATCTGTAACGCAAATCGCGCGCAGCCATCTCAACACTTACTTTATGAGTTTCGGCATATAAAGCTGTTTCAAAATGAATTACATGGAACGGAAGATTGAGTTTCTGAGCTAAAATTTTGCAAAACGCTTCGTCCCGATAACTTTCCTCTCCTCTTAACCGAAAATTACAATGAACTATTTCCAATCGGTAGCCAAGTTGATGCAAGACATATAAAAGTGCCACGCTGTCGGCTCCACCAGACAAAGCGACAAGATAAAGTTTCTCTTTATCTAATAGCTGAAAGGATGTTATATACTCACGAACTTTACTCAACATACAATACTAAGCCTTTGAGGTACTCCCCCTCAAGATGATAGATATTGATGGGATGGTCTGCCGGCTGATGAAGTTGATGTAGTATGCGAACCCTCCTACCTGCCTGTGTGGCAGCAGTAAAGACAGCTTGCCTAAACTGTTCCTTAGTGACAACTTGCGAACAACTAAATGTAAATAAAATGCCACCATGTTTGATCTTCTCAAGCCCTTTGAGATTTAAACGTATGTAGCCACGTAATCCGTTGCGCAGCGCGGAACGATGTTTCGCGAATGCCGGCGGATCAAGCACCAGTAAATCGTACTTTCCATTATTCTCGTCCAGATATTTGAAAGCATCCGCACAATAAGCCGTATGCCGCAAATCGTTGGGGAAATTTAGATTTATGTTTTCATTTGTAAGTTCTATTGCTTTTGCCGAGCTATCCACAGAATGAACCAATTTTGCCCCTCCACGCATGGCATAGACCGAAAAACCTCCTGTGTAACAGAACATATTCAATACGGTTCTATTCTTGGCATAGAACTCAAGCAACCTTCTGTTATTCCGCTGATCTATAAAAAAACCGGTCTTCTGCCCTTTCAGCCAGTCTATCTTGAATTTTAATCCGTTTTCTATGGCAATATTGTTGTCTGTTCTTCCATATAAGAATCCATCCTCTTGCTGCAAATTGGCTTTATATGGAAGTGTAGTCTCACTTTTATAATAAATGCTATCTATCTGTATACCAAAAACTTTTATGATGGCATCAGCGACCTCTTTTCGGTTAATGTGCATGCCAACGGAATGAGCTTGAACCACACAAGTTTTGCCATAAACATCCACAATAAGTCCGGGAAGATTGTCCCCCTCGCCATGTACCAAACGATAGGTTGTATTTTGCAATTCGGGAGCATTGGCGGACTTGATAACCCCAATAGCCTTACGCACTTCCAAGGCTGTCCTGATTCGTTCTTCCCAAAATCGAGCGTCAATGGTGATATCTTCAAAGGATAATACTCGTATAGCAATGGAACCTATCTGATAATGACCAATGGCGATAAACTCATCATGACTCGTAAGCACTCGCACAATTTCACCCTCTTCAATATCTTCGGCTTTTCGTGCCACCGCTCCTGAAAAAATCCACGGATGATAACGATGGAGACTCTCTTCTTTTCCTTTCTTCAGATATATCTTTTTATACATATTCTTTATTGGTTTGCGAGATTAAAATTTAACGTTTCCCCCTCGGATAGCGTTTCATAGTCTTGCGTGGATGCCAATTCCTTCAATCGCTCATATATTTTTATACATGCCCAAGCATCTGTTGCCGCATACAACTGTTGCTTTTCTGTTAAGGTTTTATTTTCCCAATTGGTCAGCTGCTCTCTTTTTGAAATGCGTTGATGGAACAAATTAGCGTAAAGTTTTTGCAAACTTAAATCTTCTATTCCAAACTCATGGACTATATCTTGGAGATCTACAAACTTCCCTTTTTTAAATTCCCCTCGTTGTCTCAACATTAAAAAATCATCATCAAGCGACAGGCCTATCTTCAGCACTTTAGTATCCTCCAGCAAACGGATGAGACAAGGGGATAAGCCTAATCGGTTTAACCGGAAAAGGAAGCAAACTTGGTGAGTACTCACTTGAAAGAGCGCGACCTTATTATGCTTACCTTTTTTAAATACAGGACGTGTCTCCGTGTCAATCCCCAAAATATTTTGTGCCATTAGATAATCCACGGCTTTCTTCGCTTCCGGCTCGGCAGATATGACTATTATCCTCCCCGGGAAGACAACCCTTGGAAGCGCAGGTATGAGTTTTTTATTGAACTTACTGTATATCTTTGTCAGCATGAATTATGTTTTCAATTGCAAAAGTAGAAAAAACTTCGGATATTTTACCTTTTTATGGCTTAAAATTGCTACTTTTGCAGTAAAATATACATAATAATGGTAAGAAAGAAAACTGAGCGCAAACCTAAGACATTTAGTGAAGCAATCGGCATCAATTATATCATCAACGATAAAACAAGTTTCGTATTCGGGCTTATCCTTCTATGCTTTGCGGCGTTTATTTGCATCGCTTTTATAAGCTATTTCTCCACAGGGAGTGCTGACCAGAGCTTGGTTACTGCCTTACGCCCGGGAGAAATTGAAAACAGTGGACAGGAATTCCAAAACTCCTGTGGTTCCATCGGTGCCATATTATCTTATTATCTCATCTCAAAATGTTTCGGAATACCGGCTTTTATCATTCCGCTTTTTATCATAATTTGCAGCGTTAAAATGATAAAAGCTTATGAAAAAACCAACTTATGGAAATGGTTTTTCGCTATGGCAATTATCATGATTTGGAGTTCGGTTACATTTGCTAAATTCTTAACGCCGGTCATGGGCGAACAGATTTTTAATCCGGGAGGAGATCATGGTGCTTTTTGTGTTCAATACTTGGAAAATATAATCGGCTCTCCCGGACTCATAGCCCTCCTTATCATCATTATGGTGGCTTTTCTTACTTATCTGACATCAGAAACCATAATTATCGTCCGCAAGCTGTTGAACCCCGTTGGCTACATACGAGATAGAGTAAAATTTACCATTGTTAATCATCCTACGGAGACAGAGCGCAAAGAAGATGACTCTAACCCGGAGAAAGCAAAAGCCAACTTCATTGATCCGCTTCCGCAAACGGTGGAGTTTTTAGATGACGACATCCCTCAAGACGATAAAAGAGAAATAACTTCTAAAAAGAAGTCGGATGTTACGGAAAAAGACACAGAAGTAGGGCTTCAGATTCAAGACACGAAAAAAGAAGAAGAAGCTGTGGGAAAGACGGTTGCCGGGCAAGCGGACTTATCAACCCCCATCAATCCTCACGAACCTTTTTTGCATTGGAAGTACCCAACGTTGAACTTGTTGAAAAACTATGACTCCGATGCTCAAATCAGCTATGTGGACAAAGAAGAGCTTGAAGCGAATAAGAATAGAATTATTAAAGTGTTGGATGATTTCGGGGTTCAAATCCGAAGTATTAGAGCCACCGTTGGCCCTTCAATTACACTCTATGAAATAACACCGGCGCAAGGAATCAGAATATCCAAGATAAAAAACCTTGAGGACGACATCGCCTTGAGTTTGGCAGCTATCGGCATCCGTATCATCGCACCGATGCCCGGAAAAGGAACAATTGGAATAGAAGTTCCTAACGCAAAACCATCTATTGTGTCCATGTACTCCATTCTTAACTCAAAGAAGTTTCAAGATTCTACCATGGAGCTGCCCATAGCGTTAGGAAAAACTATAACCAACGATGTGTTTATGGTGGATCTTGCCAAAATACCACATCTTCTTGTAGCCGGCGCCACGGGACAAGGAAAGTCAGTGGGTCTGAACGCTATCATCACTTCCCTACTCTACAAGAAACATCCCAACGAATTAAAAATAGTTCTTGTTGACCCCAAGAAAGTGGAATTCAGTATCTATGCTCCCATCGCCAAACCGTTCATGGCTGCGGTTGAAGAAAATGAGGAAGAACCTATCATCACAGATGTGCAAAAAGTGGTTAAGACACTTAAAGGTCTTTGTGTGCTCATGGACGAACGCTACGACATGCTGAAAGCTGCGGGAGCAAGAAATATCAAAGAGTATAACAAGAAATTCCTCACTCGCAGACTCAACCCGGAAGAAGGGCATCACTTCATGCCCTATATAGCTGTTATTATCGATGAGTTCGGCGATTTAATCCTAACAGCAGGAAAGGAGATTGAAATGCCCATTACTCGTATTGCTCAATTGGCACGTGCTGTAGGCATTCACATGATTATCGCAACTCAACGCCCTACTACTACAATTATCACCGGTAATATCAAAGCCAACTTCCCGGGAAGGATTGCTTTCCGCGTTGGTGCGATGATGGACTCAAGAATTATACTTGACCGACCGGGAGCGCAACAATTGGTTGGACGAGGAGATATGTTGTACTTAAATGGCGGAGAGCCCACCCGTGTTCAGTGTGCGTTTGTGGATACACCCGAGGTGGAAAATATATCCAAATTCATAGCTTCACAGCCCGGTCCAATACAACCATTGGAGATTCCGGAGCCAATTTCTGAAGATGGAATAACGGGTGGAGATGGTTTTGATTCACAAAATATGGATCCACTGTTTGAAGAAGCTGCAAGAGCTATAGTGCTCAACCAACAAGGTTCCACCAGCATGATACAACGTCGTTTTTCAATTGGTTATAACAGAGCAGGCAGACTAATGGATCAGATGGAAAAAGCCGGAATAGTTGGGTCAGCTCAAGGTTCCAAACCAAGAGAAGTACTGATAGGAGACGAGACAAGTTTGGAAACTCTGTTGTCCAGACTTCATGGTAGATAAATTTTTTAATGTACAAAATAATGAAAACAAGAAAAATACTATTTATCACATTAGGGCTATTATTGTGCACGAGTTTATTTGCACAAAATGCCAAATCCGTTTTAGATAAAACTGCTGCTATTGTTGGCAGAAAAGGAGGAGCTGCAGCAAACTTTGCCATTAACAGTCAGCACTATGGCAATATCTCCGGAACCATCGCGATTAAAGGCAATAAATTTAAGGCTGTTACACCTCAATCTACTGTGTGGTATGATGGAAAAACGCAATGGGCATACATGAAAGGCACCAACGAAGTAAATATTTCCACACCTAACGAAGCACAGCGATTGTCGATGAATCCATATGCCTTTCTTTCAATTTACAAAAATGGTTATAACCTATCTATGAAGACAGGCGCAAACTATCAGATACATTTAAAAGCCATTCACCCTGCCCGTAGTGTACAAGAACTTTATATTACGATTACCAAACGGTATCAACCGCAACAGATTAAGATGTTGCAAGGTGGTAAATGGATAACCATAAAAATCAGTAATTTCAAAGCCATCAACCAATCAGATAATCTTTTCAGATATAATGCTAAAGAGACAAAAGGCGCGGAAGTTATAGACTTGAGATAAAGGTTATTCTTGAACAGACAGTGAATAAACTTCTTTAGAGAAAAAAACTAAATTCCCTCTTCCTCAGAAGCCTCAAGTTCTGTTTTGGAATTATGTTGATAATCATCGGTATCGAGTTGCCCGGCATTTGTTATATGCACGGTACCAAGATTATTAATTGCGACATCTATGGGAATAAACTCATCGCTGTTTGGGTCAGGATCTCCGATACTGACTCCAAATTTAATATAGTTACCCTCCACTTTGTCAAACATAAATCCGGCGAGAATCCAATGCTTTGCGTATTTACTGCTCGTGTAGGTTTTAAAATCACTCTTTGAAAAGGTGCGACTAAAGAAAGTGCTTCCATTTTTTCTAATGATTTTCAAATCAATCTTGTTATCATAAAATTTTCTTCCGTCTTCATTTGAAATCATTGGCAGACTCTTATCCGCATATCTATGAATTATTATCGTAAAAGTGTTTCCCATCCATTCTATGTCTTTCTTATATTCAAAATTGGATAATTGCTGGGGTTTATAAGAAACTTGGGGTTTGGGCGCAATCTTGGTTATGATTACATCTGTTTGTTTTTCTTTCTTGCACGAGAAAAACATCAAGGCTAAAATCCCTAAAAAGAGAGTGGGCAAAATATTTCGTTTCATAATTATAAATAATTCAATGCAAATGTAACACTTTTCTTCCACAAGCTTGCAATTCTTCTTTAATAATCACAATAAATTTATTTTGCAGAAAGCGATAAAGTAGAATCAAACAAGGTTATAGACCTCACTTGGAGATTTTCGTTTCAGTACTTCCAATCCAAAATCCTTACCCGGGCGCAGTCCGCTATCATTTAATATTGTTTCTATAGTCTTACGCGCAAGTTCCGGATGATTATTTTCATCGCTTAAATGACAAAGCCAGACATTTCGAAGATTGGTAGTGGCATTTTCAACAATGGCAAAAGCGCAATCACGATTACTCAAATGGCCATTTTCGCTGCTGATTCGCTCTTTAAGATATTGAGGATAGGGTCCGGCTAACAGTTTCTCGGTTTCATGATTTGCTTCAATGACAAGATAATTCGCACGAGCAATGTAGTTTTTTATTTCCTCCGTAACATGCCCACAATCCGTTACAATAGTAAAAGCAACTTGTTCATGTTTTACATAGTAGCCAACACAATCTTTGCTGTCATGAGGTACGTTGAAGGGAGTTACTTCAAATTCGCCAATCTTCTTAGGTTTCCCCTTTTCAATAAGTTTTATCATGGATGGCTCCAATGCTTGACGTTTAATTCCTTGATGAACAAGCGAAGTAGAAAAAACCGGAACCATCAATTTTCGACTCAGCGAGCCCACAGATTTAACATGGTCGGTATGATCATGCGTAAGAATAATATGCCGCACCATGGATAATTGCAGCCCATAACTATTGAAATGCTTTTTCATGGTTCTGACACCTACGCCACAATCTATCATTAAACAATCGGTCTCGGTATATAAAAGATAGCAATTCCCACTACTACCACTTCCTATTGATAAAAACTTAAGCATTGAAAAATTTTTACGCAAAAGTACTAAAACATTTCAATATGACAAAATTTTCGCTTGGCTTATTCCTCCGATTTGCGTGCTACATGGCAATAGTGTCTTAAATAATTTTCAATCTACCCATACAAAGTTTACCTTTCACTTTCTGAAAGCTTACCTTTTGCAATGCAATAGGTCATGTTTTGAAGTGCAAAAGCTTAGCTTTTAAATCACGATTTATATCATCCTGGTTATTAGCCTGTTACAAAAATCACTTTTAATGCTGTTTTTGTCATGTAATTTTTCTATATTTTGATACAATGGTTCGTTAAAATAGAGATAAGGGTTGCGCAGTTTTCCGCTGCCGGCCAAAGAGCTCTTTGATAATATATCCCTATGTATGATATTTTAACTTTGGTTTTGGGGTTGTTTGATAACAAGAAACGTGCACGTAAGGGTGGAAAACGGCGCGTTGCCCCCACTTTCTCCACCTTTCTTCCCTCTGCCGTTGAGGGACTGAGTTGTTCCACTGCCGAGAACTACAGAACGGCATTGCGCTCGTTCCGTCGTTTCAACAAGGGAAAAGACCGGTGTATGTCGTCCGTCAGTGTCGCCACGGTGCTGGAATACGAACGCTGGCTTCACGACAATGGCGTGAGTTTCAACACGTCCTCTTGCTATCTCCGTTCGCTCCGAGCCATCTACAACAAGGCGGCGGAACGAAGATTGGTAGGAAACGTCAATCCGTTCAAAAAAGCTTTTACGGGGAACGTAGCCACCGTCAAACGCGGCATGGACATCACGAACGTGCGTCTGTTGCAATCACTGTGTCTTCCGGCGGGTTCGCGCCTGCAGCTGACGCGCGACTTGTTCTTGTTCTCGTTCTATGCCATGGGGATGCCATTCACGGATATGGCTTACCTGAGGAAGTGCAACATCTGCGACTCACTGCTCGTCTATTCCCGGCGGAAGACGGGAAAACGCGTTACGGTTCGGATAGAGCCTTGTATGCTCCATATTATGAAGCGATATGCAGTTGCCGGCACGGATTACCTGTTTCCTATATTATATAAGGTGAAAAACGGAAAAATCTTTCCCATTGATTACAACACAGCCTTAAACAGCTACAACCGAGACTTGAAACATCTCTCCAAGGTGGCAGGCATCAAAACAAGCCTTACCTCTTATGTTGCCCGCCACTCATGGGCAAGCTACGCCTACGCTCAAAACGTATCGCTATCGGTCATTTCCAAAGCACTCGGACACAGCAATCCTCGCACCACACTCGTGTACGTAAACGAACTCACCGATGACAGAGTTGCAAGAGAAAATAAGAAACTTTTGAAAGGGATTTTTCGCACGCCTCTTGGCAAGAGGTGTAATTATCATTGAATTTGGTGCAAAACTAAGCATTTTTTGTAACATATACAAATGTTTTTTATAGAAAATTACAATTATGTTCATTTTTAACAAATCAGCAAGCTCCGAAGAGCTGTTTACTGCACTTTGGTACAACTGTCTGCTATGGCGTATTTTGTGCTGATTTCCCATTCTTTTTCTATCGGAAAACTTTGTCGAAAACCTCACTTTGCACACCTCTTGCCAAGAGGTAATCAAATTTAAGCTTATAAAATGCTGCCTTGAGAGCTTACTTCTGGGCATAAAACATAACACAGATAAATATGTATGTCATGAAAAGACTTTTATCTCTATTCCTATTCCTGACTGTGATGGGCTTCGCCTATGGTCAGGCTCCGGGAGCGCGTGGCGGAACAGATTCCGTGCGCGTTTACTTCCGTCAGGGTGATGCTCGCCTCGACCCGCTTTTCCGGGAGAACGCGGTACGCATCCGCGCCTTCACGGAACGGTTCTTAACCTTGGTTCAAGACACCACGCGCCACATTCTCGGCTTGCGCATTACGGCAGGAGCCTCCCCCGAAGGTGGCGACATGCTGAACATGCGGCTGTCGGAACGCAGGGCGGAAGCCATCCGCCGATTGGTACGCAACTATATGCTCCGCGATGTGGCATGGTCGTACACCGTACCCAAGGGTGCCGACTGGGAGGGGTTGGAACGCCTCGTCCGTGCTGATGTTTACATGCCCTATCGCGATGCGGTGCTTTTCGAGTTGCAATTCACTCCCGAGTGGGTAACCCGAAAGAGACGAATTGTCGATGGTCGCAAGAAGCACCTCATGGACATGGAAGGCGGACGCGTTTGGCGTTATCTCGAGAACCGCTACTTCCCCGACCTGCGTGCCTCTACGCTGCAAATCTGGTACGAGAAAGACGAGCAAAAAGTTGTAGAGAAACGCACCGAGGTGGTCAAGAAGGACACGGTCTATATCATGCCGCAAGGCAAACCGGAGATAAAAATAGAGGTAAAGGAAAAGGAGCAGATAAAAGAGGTGCCGACGGTCGTTCCGGAAGTGGAAGAAGTGAAGAGCACCGCCAAGCCGTTCTACATGGGGTTGAAGGCAAACCTGCTCTACTATGCCGTGGCAGTGCCCAACATCGGCGTTGAGTTCTATCTCGGTCGTGGTTGGTCGGTTGCCGGCAACTGGATGTACGCTTGGTGGAAGAGTGACAAAAGCCATCGCTACCACCGCATCTATGGGGGCGACCTTGAGGTGCGTCGCTGGTTGAGCTATGGCAAGAAGCCACTCACCGGTCATCACATCGGTCTCTATGGGCAACTCCTCACCTACGACTTTGAGTGGGGCGGTAAGGGTTATATGGGTGGCAAGCCCGGAGGCTCACTTTGGGAAAAGCCCCACTACGGCGGTGGCATCGCCTATGGCTACTCCGCCCCCATCGGCTATCGCCTGAATCTCGACATGACACTCGGCGTAGGTTATCTCGGCGGTACGTACTACGAATACATCCCAAAAGACAATTTCTACATTTGGCAGGCAACGAAAAACCGCCATTGGTTCGGTCCGACGAAAGCGGAGATAACCTTGGTATGGTTGCTCGGACACGACAATACAAACAGTAAGAAAGGAGGCAAACAATGAAAAGCAAATCCACCCGAATTTTCGTCAATTCTCTTGGCTCGCTGGCTTCCGGCATTGCCGTGACAGCCCAGTTCACTTTTATCTTCGTGTTCCTCACCGGACTGTTGTCCTCCTGCAATCATAAAGACCTCTACGAGCCGGATGCCGGTTTTGCCAAGGTGAACGTAGTCTTCGACTGGAGCAAGGCTCCCGGTGCCACTGCAAAAGGCATGGCACTCTATCTCTTCCCGGAGAATGGTGGCGAGATGATTCGCTACGACTTCGGCACCGCAACCGGAGGCACGGCTGACATTCCCTATGGCAACTACCGTGCACTCTTCGTGAACAACGATGTTTCCGATGTGCTGCTGCGCGGCGCAGAGGGTTACGAGACTTTAGAGGCTTACACGCGCCCTTCTTTCCTCTTGGAACCGCTGGGCTTTAACGTGAACCCCAAGGAGGCAAATCCCAACAACGAAGCGGTGGCATTGGCTGCCAACCGCGTGTGGATGGGGCGAGACATACACGTACAGGTGTTTCCTCCAACCACCGGCAATAATGGCGTGGCAGCTCCGCAAACCCTTGTGTTCTATCCCGAAGAGGTAACCACCACCTACACCGTTGAAATTCGGAACGTCACGAATGTGAAGTATGTCTCCGCACAGAGTCTGTCGCTCTCCGGTCTGTCAGGCAACTACTTCCCCGCCACCGCCAAGCGTTCCGCGTTGCGCACCACCATCCCCTTCGAGGCACAGGCTTATGAGAAGTCGCAAACCATCATGGGACAGACCTATGGCTTCGGTTCCTCCTTGTCATCGAACAAGATACACACACTTGTGCTCTACGTCATCCTCACCGATGGCAGCAAGCACTTCTATTCTTTCGATGTGAGCAAGCAGGTGAACGAGGCTCCCGACCCGAGGAATGTGCATATCCTCATCAGCGGACTGAACCTTCCTCAACCCATTGACAACGGGGGTGCTTTCAACCCCACCGTGGGCGATTGGATTGGAGAAGAAGTGGATATCGACCTCTAAACGAGAAAAAGGCGTTATGCCACTTCAATGCGAATCAGAATGTCGAGGGACTTAAAAGCCGTCGGAAGAACAAAGAATAACAAACAAAGAAAGAACAAAGAACGAATTACGAATTACGAATTACAGAAAATAAGAAGCATGTGATGTGGCTGTATTATTAATTCATCATCAATTCAATCAGAGTTAATCTATTTATTTATCAATTTAAAACATTTCAAGACATGAAAAAGAATCTATTATTTTTCGCCGCAGCAGCAGGAATGCTGGCTTTGGCTTCGTGTTCGCAGGATGCCACGGAAGGGGTAGATAATGGCAGTGCCATTAAATTCCGTCCGTCCATCAACGGCATAACTCGTGCCGTGCCAACAACAGTAGCCAATCTCAGCTCTTTCAATGTGACCGGCTTTGTTGAAGGAGCATCAACCAACTACTTCACCAACTGGCAGGTAAACAAGAACGGAAGCGTATGGGAGACCGTAGGCAACCAATATTGGCCCGCTACCGGTGCACTGAAATTCTTTGCTTACGCACCAACAAGCGGCGTTGGTACCGTCAGCATAACACCGGCCGCACAGACCATCAACGGTTTTACGGTGGAAACTCAGGCTGCGAACCAAAAAGACCTTGTAGTGGCTTACAACGCCGGTACGAAAGCTGCCAACGAGAAGACGGGTATCGCCTTGAACTTCAAGCATGCCCTCACGCAAATTGAAATTCACGCAAAGAACGCCAAACCTGACGAATTTAAGATTGAGGTGTTGGGCGTGAAGTTGGGCTACTTCAACTCTCAGGCAGACTTCATCTTCCCCGTTTCTGTTTTACCGGGTACGCTTCCCAGTCAGAGCTGGAAAAACCCAACAATGGCAAAGAGCTGTTACTCCGACCTCGACGCCGCTGTAACGCTGACGAATACGGCAAAGAACATCACAAAGAGCAACTTCATGGTGATACCGCAGAAATTGACTCCTTGGAACAAGACCGCAAGCAAGGACGGAGCTTACCTCAGTGTCCTCGTACGCATCTATAAGAAGGATGGCAGCGACTTGGTACAGCTTTATCCAAAGACGGCAGGCAAGTATGCTTACATCGCCATCCCCCTCGACTTGCAGTTGCTGCCGGGTAAGAAGTACACTCTCGTGGTGAACTTCAAAGACGGTGCCGGCAACATCGACCCGGATCCAACCAACCCGGACAACCCCGATCCCGTAGATCCGACACCGGGTCCCGGTGGTGATGATGTCTTGGGTGGTGCCATCAAGTTTACCGTAACGGTTGATGATTGGGTGAACGAAACTCCTATCAATAAGGATCTCTAAACTTTCTCAAGAAGTTACATCACGAATTTCTATAGGGTGTCGGGGGTTGGACTGCCCCGAAAGCGGACAGGGAGGGCGCAACCCCTCTGTCCCCCGACACCCACACAATTGCACAAACTGAGAACATAACAATAAAAAACAGAAGCAACATGAGAAGAAAGATTTTTATCTCAATTGATAAAGCCTTAAACGCCGTCTTGATGAGCTTGCTGACGGCAGGTATGGTAGGTGTCGCAGTTTCTTGTTCCGATGATTTGGGAGAGGGAAACGGCAACGGCACATCCATCGACTTTTCAGTCAGTGTGCCTGACAATGGTTATAACTCCAAGACTCGCTCGAGCTTCGGACAGACGGGCAAGCTCATGGGGCTGACAGTTTCAAACGTCAAAGGTGCAACCTCTGACGAGGGAAAGCCACTCTACCTGCACACCATCATCACGGATGGGTTCGGCACGGATGATGGGCAGAATGTCACCGAGCTGTCCGACGATAGCACAACGGTTCCCGGCACGCGCGCCACTCCCGTGACCAGTGCCACAATGTATTCGAACGCTACTGCTTTCGCCTCCGCCTACCCCAAAGATAAGAGTTGGGATGGGACGGACAATCCCGGTTATTTCTTCGATTTGCAGATTTCGAAGTCGAACGGATGGAACACCAATCAGCCCTGGCCGGGAGCACAATGGAAGATGGCCTTCTTCGCCTACGCACCCCATCACTGCCCCGGCGTGAGCCTGACCACAAACACCAATTCGCCGGGCGCGCCAACATTCCGCTACACCGTACCCAATGATGCGAAGCAGCAGACCGACCTGCTTACGGCTTCCGTTACCAATCTTGCCGGAAATAGCAAAATGGCGGCACCGCTTCGGTTTCGCCATGCGCTCACCGCGGTGCGCTTTGAAACAGGCGATGCCATGAGACCCGGCACAGTGAAGAGCATTACTTTCAAGGGCGTGTACGGCACTGCCGTTCACCGGATAGGAGAAGCAACATGGAGCGGTTACACTAACGTAAGGAACTTCAGTCAGACGCTGAACGTGTCCCCCTCCGTGCCTA
This sequence comes from Prevotella brunnea, assembly GCF_008016795.1. GTDB lineage: Bacteria > Bacteroidota > Bacteroidia > Bacteroidales > Bacteroidaceae > Prevotella > Prevotella brunnea. The sequence goes on along the minus strand of NZ_SDIK01000001.1, from coordinate 1,779 downwards.
ACGTGGCAGGACAGCCTATTACGCCGAAAGAGGGCACGTTTATGATGATACCACAAAAATTGCCTGTGGGAGCGAGCATAGAGGTTAAATACGTTGATAAACTCTCGGGAGCGGAACGAACACTCACGGCAAGTATTGCCAATACCACATGGGGTATGGGAAAAACCGTAACCTATCGCATATCAACGAGCAGTATCGCCGTCGCGCCCACGCTGATAGTTACACCCCCAGCCAACTATACTTATCAGGGAGGCACAAAGCCCTACAAGGTAACGAGCTATGCCACAGTAGCAGGTGGCGGAGTTACAAAGACTGTCCCCGTGGCATGGACGACAGAGTATTCTACCAATGGGGGAACAACATGGAGCAAAACAAAACCGTCATGGCTCACTGCGTTCACCGGAGGAGGACAGGGAGGCACAACCGAAACTTCGTATAACGCTACCGTAGCACGACAAACTCTTATACCCGATCCGAAGGACACGCACACTGTGGCATTGCGCAACGCAACTGCTAAAACCAACTGGAACCTTTCCAATGCTTCAGGTGCTAATGCGGTTCAGAATACGGCGAATTGTTATATTATCAACGCATCGGGTACCTACCGATTGCCCTTGGTTTATGGTAATGCCGTGAAGAACGGAACTGCGAACACTTCAGCTTACACCAGTTCTAAAACCGGTACGATCGTACTGAAGACGTTTATCAATCATTTGGGAAAAGACATTACCAACCCTTACATTTACAACAATGCCAGCTGCACTCCGGCAAATGCCACACTGGTATGGCAAGATGCGAAGAATCTCGTGAGCAACGTGAAACTCTCCGCCGACAAGCACTTCATTACATTCAGCGTGGAGCGAGCTTCCATCCGGCAGGGCAACGCAGTGGTGGCTGTGCGCGATGCGGCGAACAACGTGATGTGGAGTTGGCAGATTTGGGTAACGGATTATAAATTGGGAACGGGACTGAAGACTCTTACCAATTATCAGGGCAATAAGCGTGTCATAATGTCGCAACCTATCGGTTGGTGCAGCGGAACAAAGGATTCCTATGCGGCGCGCAAAGTCATGATTCGCTTCCGCCAATCGCCTCCTTCCGGCTACAATTACACGAAGGAGCAGACCATAACTTTAAATCAGTTGGGAAACACCATCACTTACATCGGCAACAACACCCTCTACCAATGGGGACGTAAAGACCCTTTCCCGGGAGCTTTAGGTGTGGGTGATACCAAATACTGGTATGATGCCACAGGTAAAAAACATTCCGAAAATCTTCCAACAGAGGAATTCTCGCTTGGAAACGCGTGTATCACTTCCTGCATCAAAAAGCCCGGAGTGTATTGTACAAATGAATCTATGGATAAGCAATACGTGAATCTTTGGAACGTAAATAGAGATTTTAGTGGTGTTAAAAATTCATCAGTAGAGCTGAAAATGTGGGTTGATATTCCGGTTGTTAAAACGATATACGATCCCAGTCCCATAGGCTTTAGCCTGCCGCGACATCTAACTTTTACCGGATTCTCCACGACCGGTAAAGAGACATATAACCCATCCGAGTTTCACACCACGGTACTGTCCTATAAAAGTGTGTAAGCTCCTTTTTTCTTATCTTTGTATTTGTAAACCATAAAAAAGAAAAAAATGAAACTTACACATTCGCAAATTTAGGAAATTCTTTCGAATTACACAAGCAGCAGCGAGGGTTTTGTTACCCTTCAGTCATTAATCATGAACTCACTGATGTATCATGAACGAGAGTTGTTCGACAGCG